>JBFMGS010000095.1:2709-6040 GCA_040752635.1 Bacillota bacterium | reverse complement strand
ACCTGTTGACAGGCCGGGTTACCCCGAATATAATAGCAGCAATAACGTCTTGTTGAAGTTGAAAAGCGCATACCAGCTAGCCTCGCATCAAGAGCGGTGGAGGGACTGGCCCGATGAAACCCGGCAACCGGCGGCCTGTGTGTCGCAGTGGTGCCAAGTCCTGCAGGGCGAGCTCGCGTAAGACACGTATGTGAGGTCTTACGAGACGCGGGTTCTGAGAGATGGGAGGGAGGATGTCTATATCTAAGCAGATGAATATGACGGCCTCTCCCGATCTCGGGAGGGGCCGAAGGTTTTGTTTAGGCCTTCGCTGAGTCATGGCCGGCGACGGCTCTGCTCTCGAGAACACACAGGCTGAGGGGACATCAAAACTAAGGAGCAACTGAGGTGGTGAAATGAGAGATCTGCTGTTCTTGGATGGGGCCATGGGGACAATGCTTCAGACGCTCGGGCTGAAACCCGGAGAGTGCCCCGAGCTTCTGAACGTCTCCCGCCCTGATTGGATTAAAGAGATACACCGGTCTTACGCAAATGCAGGTGCAGACATTGTGGAGACCAACACATTCGGCGGAAACAGGATCAAGCTCGGTAACTACGGTCTGTCCGAGAGGGCTTACGAACTTAACTACGCCGGGGTGAGGCTTGCCAAGGAAGCCACAGAGGGTATGGGTGTTCTTGTAGCTGCTTCGATGGGGCCAACAGGCAGGCTGATGGAGCCTCTTGGCGATGTTGACTTTCATACCTGCTACGAGGCCTTCAAGGAGCAGGTGCGAGCCTTCCGGGATGCCGGAGCTGACATCATCTCAATCGAGACCATGTCCTCACTGGACGAGGCCGGGTGCGCCCTGATGGCAGCTAGGGACACGACAGATCTACCGGTCATATGCCACCTCTCCTTTGACCGGGGCGGTCGGACCCTGATGGGAGATGATCCTGCCACCGCGGTAGCTGTGAGCCGAACCTTGGGGGCGTTCGCGGTAGGTGCGAATTGCTCAGTTGGCCCTTCCGACATGGTGGGCGTCATCCACGCGATGTCAAGAGTCAGCAGTATCCCGATATCCGCCGAGCCTAACGCAGGTCTGCCGGAACTTGTTAATGGGGTTGCCGTTTACCCGGAGACACCTGAGACGATGGCCGAGCATGCAGAGGAGCTCGTTCGAGCTGGTGCGAGCATCGTAGGTGGTTGTTGCGGCACCACACCTGAACATATCAGGGCTATCCGGCGTCGGCTCGGAAAGTTGCGTGAGCCCGCCACGGCAAACGAGGTCTTCCAAAGAATGCGCAGCAACTGGAAGTTTCGGTTATAGCTGAGTGATGAGTGCAGCGTTCTACATAGGGGGTGTAACATATGGCAAGACGGAAGACGATCCAGGAGATTAACGAGAAGATAAGGCAAGGGAAGGCCATAGTGGTCACAGCCGAAGAGGTGATAACCATCGCGCGCGAAAAGGGTGTAAAGAAGGCGGCAGCAGAAGTCGATGTGGTGACCACAGGAACCTTCGGCGCTATGTGCTCGTCCGGGGCCTTTCTCAATTTCGGTCATTCCAGTCCTCGCATTAAGATGCAAAAGGTGTGGCTGAACGGCGTAATGGCTTATGCCGGCCTGGCAGCCGTCGATGCATATATCGGCGCGACAGAGCTCCGTGATGATGATCCGCTGAATAGTCCATATCCAGGTCAGTTCCTCTACGGGGGCGGACACGTTATCTCGGACCTTGTTGCTGGTAAAGAAATAGAGCTTGTTGCCACCGCTTACGGTACTGATTGCTATCCGCGAAGAGAGCTCAGGAAGATGATAACTATCCGTGACCTCAGCTATGCTACCCTATTCAATCCGCGTAACGCTTATCAAAACTACAACGTGGCGGTAAATCTTTCTGACAGGCCTATCTATACCTACATGGGAATGCTCAAACCCAATCTAGGATCGGCCAGCTATTCGAGCGCCGGGCAATTGAGTCCTCTCTTGAACGACCCGTTCTACAAGACCATCGGGGTCGGCACCCGGATATTCCTGGGCGGAGGAGTTGGCTATGTGGCCTGGTACGGCTCTCAACATTCCCCTGATGTTCCGAGAGGCCCAAATGGCGTCCCCAAGATCAGTGCGGGTACCCTCGCAGTAATAGGCGACCTCAAGGGGATGAGCCCCGATTGGCTGGTGGGTGCAAGTTTCGTGGGATATGGCGCAACCCTGGTGGTCGGAGTCGGAATCCCAATTCCCATCCTGGACGAGGAGATACTCCAGTACACCACGGTGAGGGACGAAGACATAGTAGCCCCAGTCGTTGACTATAGCGCCGATTATCCCTCGAAGGAGCCTAAAACCCTGGGCGAAGTCACCTACGCTCAACTGAAGTCAGGCACCATCACCGTTCTTGGTAGAGAGGTGCCTACGGTTCCGCTATCCAGCTATGCCAAGGCGAGAGAGATCGCCAATATCCTGAAGCAGTGGATATCACAGGGCAAGTTCACCCTAACAGAACCCGTCCAACCGCTTCCCGGGGCTTTTGACGTTTCTTCCCCCGGGGTCAATACTGGAGGAACAATCAAAGGTGCAAAGTAAGGAGATATCTCTTGATTCTGGAAAATGCATACAATGTGGAGCGTGCACGGGGGTGTGTCCCTACGGGGCGCTCACGTTGAAACGGCCCGAAATGACTCTGCGGTTCAGGCCGGAATACTGTATCGGCTGCGAGCTGTGCCTTCAAGCCTGCCCAACCCGTGCTCTTGGAGCTAAAGCCGCAATGAATTGGCATGTGCGATGAATTGAGCCCTGTGTCAAGAGAAGCTGGACGGCCTTCGAAGGAAAAGGCCGGGAGGCGTTGAAAGCAGTGCGTAAGGCGTACGTAGAGAGGACATATCGGAATGCGACCAAGAGCAACGACCTCTTCAGCTTCACCGTAAGAGTGAAGAAAACAGACCTGTACGTGGCTATTGACAGATCGCTCGAGCCAACGGCGGAGCGCCAGATCCGCCGTGTGACTGAGCTAATCAACAGTCACACAAGCGAGCTCGAGCGATACATACTGCGCCATCCTGCGTTTCTTGTGGCACTTACACCTTACGCGACTACGGAGGACGCCCCGCCGATTGCCAGGCTCATGGCCGAGTCAGCTTCGTTTGCCGGTGTCGGTCCGATGGCGGCTGTGGCGGGCGCCTTTGCGGAGATAGTTGGTAGTGCGCTACTCGAAGAGTCCAGCCAGGCCATTGTCGAAAACGGAGGGGATATATTCATCCAAACATCAAAGGAGAGAAAGGTTGCCATCTTCGCCGGGGAGTCCAGGTTCTCAAGCAAGATCGGTATCCTGGTAAAGCCTGCGGACACTCCCAT
>JBFMGS010000095.1:0-2609 GCA_040752635.1 Bacillota bacterium | reverse complement strand
GTCCCCGTAAGCCGTGCCACGATCGGCAGGAGAACGATAAACACACCCGTGCCACATGCGAGGCCGTAAAGCATCGATCTCACGGCACGGAGCCATTTCGGCCTATTCTCAGCGTGTTGTCTCACCCCTTTTTTCTTCATCGGCTTTGGCGGCGCAAAGATCCCTGCCTTCACGGGCGGTCGGGGGCGCTGCCTGCCACCTCCTTCGTTCTGCCAGCTAATGGGATATGCGATCCAGCCGTCCCGAGACCCCCATGAAACTTGTTCGGGCCTCCATCGGGGATGGGAGTCAAAGACCTCAGAGACACGGGGACTCCCCGTTTCAAGTTAGACTTCGGCGGTACCTTTCAGAACCCTGTCATTATATGGAAAATCATCCCTCCGCAGGATGTGGATGCCCCCATAACTACGAAAACGCGGCTGGCGATCAAGGAATCTCGGGTGAAACCCAGGTTTCAGCTCAGCGTTCTTAATGGAGCGTTGTATCACGCTGTAGCCCCGGTCGTACCTCTAGATCCTGGCTGGAGCTTTTGCGGTGATTGTGTCCTGCAACCAATCCTGGTAAGATATAGCCGTACGTAGGTCCTGCCTCAAGATCACATGCCCCGGAAAGGAGTCAGCGGACAGGTGAAGATCGTCCTCATCCGACATGGCCAGACCAGATGGAATAAGGAGGAAGTATTCAGAGGCAGAGCCGATATCCCCCTTGACGACACGGGAATCACGCAGGCCGAGGCTACAAGCGCCGCGCTGGCGCATGTGAGACTCAGCGCTGTGTATTCGAGTCCTCTAGCGCGCGCCAGCGACACAGCACGAATGATAGCCCGTCCCCATGGGCTTGCAGTGCAACTTGTTGATGGCCTTTCAGACATCGACTGCGGCGCGTGGGAAGGGCTGCCGGTTCACGAGGCGCAAGCGCGTTACCCGGAAATGTTCGCGGCGTGGCAGACAGCGCCGCACACCGTTGCATTCCCCGGTGGCGAGAACCTTGGTATGGTTGCCAGACGTGCCATGGCCGGGCTTGACAACATTGTGAAATCCCATGCGCCAGATGAGATGGTCGCCATAGTCTCCCACCGTGTGGTCAACAAGCTGATACTGCTCTGCATACTCGGGCTCGATAGCTCAAGCTTTTGGAAGATCCGGCAGGACACATGCTGTTTGAATATCATCACGCATGGCCCGGACGGATACGTGCTCCATCTACTGAATGACAGGTGTCACCTGTTTGCTGGGCGGATTTCTGATGCGCCGCGGGACTTCTGAGGGGCAACTGAGGCATGAGGATCCTCAAGGACTGGGAAAACGTTCCGAAGGAATAAAGATTGCTGGACAGGTGGAAATAGATACAGAAGCAGATAGGGATCGTTGGAATTATGCAGCGCTGTACCGGGCCACGAGAGACTTAAGCTCCGACAGGTCGCTCAGGATGGAAACGGGAGCGTACGGTTGGAACTCCGAGCACGTGGTCGTGCCGTGAAGCACCGCGCAAAACGCCACCCCGGCACGGCGTGCGGCCTCCGCGTCCACTAGGCTGTCGCCGACGTAGAGCGCTTCCGGGGGTTCGGATCCAAGCATTGCCATTGCGCGTAGGAGCCCATCGGGGTCAGGTTTGTGGCGCTCGACGTCTTCTGCGCCTACTATTACGTCGAAACAGCGCAGGAGGTCGTTGGCGGTAAGGATCCGTTCTATCCTGTGCCGGAATTTGGTGGATACTATGCCGGTTTTCACTCCTGCGGTCCTGATGCTACGGAGAGCCGCCGGCACCTCTTCGAACATCGTCGTGCCTTCTACCATGATCTCGTCTGCCTTCTCGATGAAAAGGGTCGCAAGACGCTTCCCATCGTAGCCCGGTGCGAGGCGGTGGAACATTTCCGGTAGCGACAATCCCACGGTTCGGAGGATCTGGTCGTCGGTACACGCAGCACATCCGAGCTTGTCCAGAGCGTAGCGCACGCACTTGCAGATCGGGTCCGAAGAGTCAGCCAGCGTGAAATCGAAATCAAAGAGAACGCAGCGAAGCTTCAATGTTTTCCCCTCCGTGCAGATTCTAACCCGGCGTATGGTCCATGTCAACCGCAAACCCTGCAGCGCGAGCCTTCCAGCTCTGCGGGTTGCAGTCCGCGCATCGATTCTGACGAAACTCGCCAGGGCCTGGGGGTTTGCCCCAGGCCCCAATGGCGCGGTTCAACTGCGCATTATGGAGTACATGAACTCGAACGAAACGAGATGATACATCTCGTCCTTTTGGATGCATAGCATCAGTTCCCGCGCATCCGGGTTGGGTGCGAGCACGGCGAGCTCGGAATACTCCTCTACGGCCTCGACTTCGCCCTCGATCGCCCTGGCGACTCCTTCAGCAAAGGTGCCGGGGACCGTCGGCTCGGGTATGGGCGGGTACGGTGATGGCTGCGGCGGGTGCCCCGGCGGCATCGGGGGTTGCGGGAACCCCGGCGACCAGGACATTTCAAGCAAGTCGCCCTGGCTCACCAGGTCTTGCCACTCACCAGGGCCCATGGTGCCAGGAACCTCCGGCAGTAGCCGGCACAAAAGCCTTGCGTGCCTGAACTCTTCGGCAGCAAAGCACCTTATCCTGGCTCGAAAAGCTGC
>JBFMGS010000094.1:0-6123 GCA_040752635.1 Bacillota bacterium | reverse complement strand
CTAGGTTGGGGCGCGGAAACACATCGCACGTCCCCTCTTTCAAGTACGAGTAACTCCAGTACAGTTCATATTGCCGGATCATCCCCCACGAGGACACCATTAAGGGTACCCCTTCGTGGTTGGCACCGATTCCGAAAACGATCTGCTTCAGATCACGCCGCCTGTCCTTGCTGAAGCCGTAGGTGACGTCGATGGTGCCCTCTTCCGCCTCGTCATACTCCCCCTGCACGGACATGCTCGTCGTGTCAAAGTTGTACTCCGTGATACGAGAAGGAGGCCAGATCGAATATCCCGGCCACCTCCATCGCGTTTCCGTTATGCTCCTTCACCGCTCCCGGCTACCTCAGCCCGAAGAGCATCGCGTTTCTCATGGCTTCGGAGCGCACCCGGTCCATGTACCTTTCTGTCTCTGCATCCCGGTATATGCGTTCGTTACGGGCTCCGCGGGCATTGCTCTTATCTCTCGTTACCGCGATAGCGATCTTGACATTACCAACCATGAATACCATGGACGAACCCTCCTCACCTGTATAGTCTCACCCGCTCCGCTTGAGCTTCCCCGTGCGCATGGCGTGGAGCTCACCCCAGTTGAACACTTTGAGCCCAAGGGGGATCGAGACAAGCCCGATAATAAGAAGTATCGCAAGATCTCCCCCGATCTCTCGGAGCGAAGCGTTATGTAAGAGCGCTGCGCGTGCAGCCCGCAGGGTGTATGTGGCTGGTGAAAGCCCCGCCACAGGTTGCAGCCACCCGGGCAGCACGTTTATCTCGTAGTAGACACCGGAAACCAGAAGGATCGCGGCCTCGAGTATGTGTGCGGCCTGGGACCCCCTCTCCGGGGACATCAGAGGCAGCACCGCCGCCATCAGCCCGACCCCTATGAAGGACAGGCTCGACAGCAGTAGCACCGCGAACGCCGCCCCCAGGTTCGCGCCGGCGAGGTTCAGATCGAACACCGCGACCACCGCGATCATGACGATTACCGTCCTGATGGCTCCGTAGGACGCCGCAAAAAGGCACACTCCGCCCAGATACGAGAGCCGTTTCATAGGCGCCATGAAGGAGTACTCGATGGTTCCCTCCCATCGCTCCCATTGCACGGACTCGGACACCTCGTGGAACAATACCGAGAGGAACCCCCAGAGCAGCGCACCCACGACCAGGTACAACACCCTGTCGCCGCTCTTTCTATCGGGAGTCACACCTATGAACGCTATCGTAAGGGTGTTCACCACGGTGTAAACGAGGAACACGATCTCCCAGCCTATGTATCTCTTGATAAGGTTGAAGTTCCGCTCTACGAGAGCGTAGCTTCTCCGTATCTCTCTCCCAAGTTCAATCACGCGAATTCCCCTTTCCTGGACCGGATTCGGTGAGCGCCTTTCCAGTGAGGGCGAAGAAGACTTCCTCCAGGGTCAGGGCCTCGCCGTTCTTCGCAACCTTCGCTTTAAGGCCGGCTGGCGCATCAAGCGCCACAAACCTCCCCTGGTCTATGATGGCGATCCTGTCGCACAGCCTGTCGGCCTCCTGCATATCGTGCGTGGTCAGGATCACAGTCGCGTCGTGTGACTTTCTCACCTCGAGGACGTAGTCCTGGACTTCCTTCTTTGAGACGGGGTCGAGCCCCGTGGTTGGCTCGTCAAGCAACAGCAGCACCGGCGACGTGAGAAGCGCCCTTGCGACCGCCACCTTCTGCTGCATCCCCCGAGACAGGTCCTCGAGCGGCTCATAAGCCTTGCTCTCATTGAAGCCGAGGCGCTCGAGGATCTGGATTGCCGTTTTTCTCGCCATCCGCACATCCAAATCGTAGAGCCTAGCTGCGTAACTCAGGTTCTCCATGGCGGAGAGCTTCTTGAAGAACGCAGCCTCCACCGAGACGCGGTTTATCATTCTGCGGACGGCAAACCTCTCGCGCACCACGTCATGGCCGAAGACCCTGATCTCGCCTTCATCCGGAAGGAGCAGCGTGGATATCAACCTGATGAGCGTGGACTTGCCGGAGCCGTTGGGGCCGAGGATGCCAAAGATTTCGCCGCGCTCTACACTGAACGTCACCTGGCTTACGGCTTCAACCGGCACGCTCCTTGGGACAAGCGTGCCCACCAGGCGATCCAGAGCCACAGCCGCGTGCCCCCGTGACCTGCCGTTACCGGACCCTGAGTTCGAGACGACCCCGGTACCCTCTTTCCTGGAGGACCCGGCCGCTGCCTTTGTGTCGTTCCTTGCTCTTGCATCCTTCCTTACGTAGAACACTTTCCTTGCACCTATACATTCGAGTGCGGTTTGCATTTCACTCGAACCTCGCTTTCGCGCCTGCACAGAATCAACAGAATCAAAAGAGAGCCGAGCTTCCGCCCACGGCTCTCCTTGGATGATGCGCGGATGATGCACGCAAGTTCCCCGCATCAAACAGAAAGGGTCGTGGGCTTGTGCGGCCCACGACCCTGCCATAATATTCCAGCTAATGGGCAGGGTCAGGCCGCGCACGGACAGAAGTACCCTCAGAACGCCCGCATACGAGCACACAAGACATGACAGTGATGCCGATGACGTCAATTCGCTCGGCTGCGAACCTGTTCCTGATCATCCGCGCGACCTCCCTTCTCCTTTCACGTGCTTCCCCTCATGCGGTAAATGAGGGTTTCCTCCATTGCCGGATTCAAGTATAAGATATCTACCCATCCGCGTCAAGCAAAACTTAGATTCGGCATGCACAATCCGCCGGCACGAACCCCGACACAAGCGAACCAGGTACGTATGAACCTCTAACGCCGCAAGTACTGAACGAACACCGCCTCAGAGTTGACGATGAGTGTTTTCAATGTTGCCGCCACACGTAACCGCGAGCATTTGTCTTGGCGGCTCACGATTCTGCAGGCAGGCGTATGTCAGCGTACGCAAAACCGGTTGTCGCCCGTGCCTCCTGCTCGGCGACCCACTTCTCCAGCCCCACCTGCTGCATTCTCCGGCCGTCAGCTAGCAAGAGAGGATAGTGCTTCAGAATTCCCAGCCGATCGCAGGGGTAGTCGGGGCAGAGCGGGCATGCGGTCACTTCCCGCCCCCGCGCGCAAGCGCGAACGCTGCAGTCAGGAAACCCTGCACCCGCTCGGCACCCGGGACAGGGCACGTCCGCTAAAAGGTTCAGGCCTTTCCAGAACGCAGAGAAAACCCCTTCGAGGCCGGGGACATCGAAATAGCCCTTGTCGTATCCCTCTCTCCGCAGCGTCTCGCGTAGCATGACCGCCTGCTGAGGGATGCGCCTCCGGCTCGCGCATAAACCGCAGTAGAGTCCGCAGTAAGCCACTTCCTCCAGGTTCATGCCATCTCCTCCCCTATACCGAACCCTTGCCCTGCAACTCCTATAGAGTCATCTATCTGGGAATCTCAGACTCTCGTTTGGCAACGATCCCGCGAAGCCCCGCGTCCCGCCACGGCTAGGTCTCTCGCCTGGCACTGCGTGGTCTAACACTCGCTATAACCACACGCCATACACTTCAGGCAGCCCTCCACGTGCACCAGGTTCCACGTGCCGCAGGACGGGCACAGGCTGAAGAGCTTCGCAGCAGCGACCTCGTCGCCCGCCGTATCATGAGGCTCGTGCTCAGCATGCTCGGCCTCACCTCGAAGCTCTCTGAGATATCCGCCCAGGAATTGACCGATAGCGTCGGGAACAGACCTTACTCTATTGGGGCCGAACCCGATGCTCCGCGAGCCCCCGATGCCGATCAACTGGTCCGCGATCTCCTGCGGGTCTATCCCCGAGCGCAAGGCTATCGAGACAAGCCTCGCCACCGCCTCGGTGAACGCCGACACATCGCTTCCTGCCTTGCCTATCTGGGCGAATAGCTCAATGGGATGTCGGTTCACCGTGTTGAGGGTGAGGAACAGTTTGCCGACGGGGGTTGCCTTCACATCGGTGAACCCTTCAAGCCGGTCGGGCCTGTCTATGGGGCGGATCTTGCCCCAAACGCCGTTGATGCGCTGGACCCCCTTCGCCTCTTCTTTTGCCCCCGCGTCTACTGCCCCGCCAGACCGCTCGTCCCGGGCGCCGGGCTTCGCGCCCACTGTGAGCACCTGCTCCTCGCGGCTGGCGTCGCGGTAGACGGTCACTCCCTTACAGCCAAGCTCGTACGCAAGGCGGAAAACCTGCTCGACGTCTTCCCGTGTGGCGTCGTGCGGGAAGTTGACCGTCTTGGAAACCGCGTTGTCCGTATATTTCTGGAAGGCCGCCTGCATCCTCACGTGCCACTCCGGTTCTATCTGGTGGGCAGTGACGAATATCCTGCGAAGCTCCTCGGGGACGCCCTCAATTCCCTCCAGGGTCCCTCGGGTCGCTACCTTCTCCGCAAGCTCCTCTGTATAAATGCCCATTTCCCTCGCACGGACCTCGAATATCGGGTTGACCTCGGGGAGGGTCTTCTTGTCGAGGACGTGCCTGGTGAACGCCAGACTGAAGAAGGGCTCGATCCCTGAGGATGCGCCGACGATGATGCTGATAGTGCCCGTGGGCGCAATCGTAGTGGTGGTGGCGTTCCGCACCTCGAGGCCCTGTTCTTCGCGCCGGCTGCCCTTCCAGTTAGGGAAGGTGCCGCGCTGCCTGGCAAGCTCAATTGAAGCCTTGCGGCTTTCCTCCTGGATAAAGCTCATCAATTCCTCGGCCAGCTCGATTGCCTCCCCGGAATCGTACGGAACGCCCATCCTCACGAGGAAGTCCGCCCAACCCATCACCCCGAGGCCGACCTTGCGGTTTCCCTTGTGCATGGCCTCGATCTCGGGTAGCGGGTACTTGCTGGCGTCGATCATGTTATCGAGGAAGTGGATCGCGGTGTGAATCGCTGTGCGCAGGCTGTCCCAATCGGCAGCAGGTGCGCCGTCTCTTTCGACCACGAACCGGCCTACGTTGATCGATCCGAGGTTGCACGCTTCGTAGGGAAGCAGCATCTGCTCGCCGCAGGGGTTGGTCGCCTCGTACATCCCAACATTTGGAGTTGGGTTATGCTCGTTGAGACGGTCGATGAACACGACCCCCGGCTCGCCGGTCCGCCAGGCGCTATCCACGATCAGGTTGAACACGTCGCGAGCCCGGAGCCTGCCGGTAACCTCGCCGCTACGCGGGTTGACCAGGTCGTACTCGCCGTCGTCCTCGAGCGCGTCCATGAACTTCTTGGTCAGAGCCACCGATATGTTGAAGTTCGTCACCTGTGTGAGGTCGTTCTTCACGGTGATGAACTCGAGAATATCGGGGTGGTCAACCCGGAGGATGCCCATGTTGGCCCCTCTCCTCACGCCACCTTGTTTGACCGCCTCAGTGGCGGCGTTGAAAACCTTCATGAACGACACCGGCCCGGATGCAACCCCGCCTGTCGTCCTCACGACATCGTTTTTCGGGCGCAACCTGCTGAAGGCGAAGCCAGTTCCGCCGCCGGACTGATGGATGAGGGCCGCGTGCTTGAGCGTGTCGAAGATGCTCACCATGGAATCCTCAATCGGGAGCACGAAACACGCCGAAAGCTGCTGAAGCTCCCTTCCTGCATTTATGAGCGCAGGCGAGTTGGGCATGAACTTGCCCTCTGTCATCACGGCATAAAAGCGCAGCGCAGTCCCTCTAAGAGAAGGCATGGAGTCGGCTACGGCTCTCTCCATCTCCTCCCATGACACACCGATGAGACCTCGGGACACAAGGTCGTCAAAGGCATGCCTGAGGGCTGCCCAGTCCCAGGACGACAATTCAAACTCAAGATCGCCGCCGCCGGCCCCGGCCCCATTCACAGCAGGACCGCCATCTGAGCACGGCTTACAGGAGCAGTCATCGGGACCCCCATATCCAGCTCCGGTGACAGCACTCGCGGACTGCCCGCGCGGTCTGAGGGAGCCATCCTTCAGGCGTTTGTAGACCCGGGCATCGTACAGCACGTCCATCAAGGCGATGTTCTTTGCAACGCGCCAGAACATCTCCTTCGGAGTCTCTATGACCCTGCCCGCTTCGTCCTTCTTCAGGTACCTGCTTTCAAGCACAGCCAGCGCATTGTCTGATAACGCTGGCTCCGCCAAAGGCAAACCCGACTTCACGCCAACCCCTCCCACGAGAACCGCCTGGTCCTCACTTATTCCAGGCAGCAGGAA
>JBFMGS010000093.1:0-6395 GCA_040752635.1 Bacillota bacterium | reverse complement strand
CTGATAGGAAATACTGTCATATGCTGGGAGGAAGTACCAGGTGGAGGCGTTGCAGAGACCGCTGCGGTGTCTTAGAATTGTATAGAGACGATTTGCAGCAGCGAGACGACAACCAACCGGGCGCGTAAGCAGAAATGGCACGCAAGTGCGAAGACGGGGCAAAGCAGGAGGCCTGTGGTTTGAATGAGTTCAAGTTGAGGACGGACCTCAAACCAAGAGGCGATCAGCCTAAAGCCGTGCGAGAACTGGCCGAGGGAATCAGAGCCGGCTACAGATATCAGACGCTTCTCGGGGCAACGGGGACCGGGAAGACCTTCACTGACGCCCTCGTCATCCAGGAAGTACAGAAGCCCACCCTGGTGATCGCGCACAACAAGACCCTGGCCGCTCAACTGTGCAGCGAGTTTCGGAGCCTGTTCCCTGAGAACGCCGTTGAATATTTCGTGAGCTACTACGATTACTATCAGCCTGAGGCGTACATCCCTCAGACTGACACATATATCGAAAAGGACTCGTCCATAAACGACGAGATCGACCGGCTCCGCCACGCAGCGACGAGCGCGCTCTTCGAAAGGCGCGACGTGGTGATCGTGGCGAGCGTCTCGTGCATATACGGCCTGGGGTCACCAGAGGACTACAAGGGCATGATGGTGATGTTGCGCCAGGGTGAGGCCGCCGACAGGGACATCGTCCTGAGAAGGCTCGTAGGCATTCAATACGCCCGGAATGACATCGGGTTCACGAGGGGCACGTTCCGGGTCAGGGGCGATGTGGTGGAGATAATCCCCGCATATGGCGAGAATGCTATAAGGCTCGAATTCTTCGGCGACGAGATCGAGCGTATCCTCGAGGTAGACGTAGTCACCGGGGAAGTGCTCGGGGAGAGGGATGTCGTGACGATATTCCCGGCTACGCACTTCATCACCAGCGATGAAAAGCTCAAGCGGGCCCTCGTTACCATCGAACAGGAACTCGAGGAAAGGCTCGCCGAACTCAGGGCCGCGGGCAAGCTCCTCGAAGCCCAAAGGCTCGAGCAGAGAACCCGCTACGACCTGGAGATGCTCGCGGAAGTCGGCTACTGCCAGGGCATCGAGAACTACTCGCGCCACCTTACCGGGAGGCAGGCGGGCGAGCCGCCCGCTACACTGCTTGACTATTTCCCCGACGACTTCCTGGTGATCATCGACGAGTCGCACGTTACGCTGCCTCAGTTGCACGCGATGTACGCCGGGGATAGGTCCAGAAAAGAAAGCCTGGTCGAATACGGGTTCAGGCTGCCTTCGGCCTTTGACAACCGGCCGCTGAAGTTCGAGGAGTTCGAGCAACGCATAAACCAGGTCATATTTGCGTCCGCGACGCCCGGCCCGTACGAACTTCGTGTGAGCAGCCAGGTGGTGGAGCAGATCATACGGCCCACAGGGCTTGTCGATCCTGAGGTCGAGGTGCGCCCCGTAAAGAACCAGGTCGATGACCTTCTCGCCGAGATCCGCGCACGGGTGGACGCCGGCGAGCGGGTGCTCGTGACCACTCTCACGAAGAAGATGGCCGAGGACCTCACCGACTACCTGGCCGACCTCGGTGTGAAAACGAGGTATCTCCATTCAGAGATCGAGATTCTCGAGCGGGTGGAGATCTTGAGAGACCTCCGCCTCGGCGAGTTCGACGTGCTGGTGGGTATCAATCTCCTTCGGGAGGGGCTGGACCTTCCCGAGGTGTCCCTCGTGGCCATCCTCGACGCCGACAAGGAAGGGTACCTGCGCTCGGAGACGTCCCTCATCCAGACGATCGGGCGCGCCGCGCGCAACGTTCACGGCAAGGTCATCATGTATGCTGACATCATCACGCACTCGATGAGGCGAGCCATCGACGAGACCAACAGGCGCCGCAAGATCCAGATGGAGTACAACGAACGCCACGGCATCACGCCGGAGTCCGTCAGGAAGGCCATCCACGACATCGCCGAGTTCGCCAGGGTGGCCGAGGAGAAGCCCACGTATGAGGCCGATGCAAGGGAGATGTCCGACAAGGAGTTGGCCAACCTCATACGGACCCTTGAGCAGGAGATGCGCAAGGCTGCCCAGGAGCTTGAATTCGAGCGCGCAGCGGAGCTTCGCGATAAGATCCGCGACCTCAGGCGCAGGTTCGCGTCGTAGCCCGGATAGGCCGGGCTAGTGATTTCGGAGGAGATAGAGTGAGTAAGCAACAGATAATCGTCAGGGGTGCTCGCCAGCACAACCTGAAGAACATAGATGTCGAGATCCCCAGGGACAAGCTAGTGGTCATCACCGGCCTCAGCGGGTCGGGCAAGTCGTCCCTTGCCTTCGATACCATCTACGCCGAGGGCCAGCGCCGCTACGTCGAGTCGCTCTCCGCTTACGCCCGGCAATTCCTCGGGCAGATGGACAAGCCGGACGTTGACTACATTGAGGGCCTTTCTCCCGCCATAGCCATTGACCAGAAGAGCGGCAGCCGCAACCCCAGGTCCACGGTGGGCACCGTGACCGAGATATACGACTATCTCCGCCTGCTGTTCGCCAGGATAGGCAAGCCGCACTGCCCGAACTGCGGGAGGCCCATCACCCAGCAGACGGTGCAGCAGATCGTTGACCAGGTCGCGGCGCTCGGCGAAGGCGCGAGGATACAGGTCCTGTCCCCCGTAATCAGGGGGAAGAAGGGCGAGCACAGAAAGGTGATCGAGGACATCAGGAAGGACGGGTTTGTCCGGGTAAGGGTCAACGGCGAGGTTCACGGCGTAGACGAAGACTTGTCCCTCGAGCGTTACAAGATCCATACCATAGAGATCGTCGTGGACCGCCTTGTCATACGCCCCGGCGTGGAGAAGCGGCTTGCGGACTCTGTAGAGCTTGCGATGAGGCGCAGCGAGGGAGTGGCCATCGTCAACGTGGTCGGCGGGGAGGACCTGGTTTTCAGCGAGAAGTTCGCGTGCGCTGACTGCGGCATAAGCTTCGAAGAGCTTGCCCCGAGAATGTTCTCGTTCAACAGCCCCTACGGCGCGTGCCCCGAGTGCGCAGGCCTCGGAACGAAAGAAGAGATCGACCCCGAGCTCGTCCTCGACCTCGACAGGAGCATAGTCGAAGGCGGGATCGTGCCCTGGGCGAGGTCCTGGGAGGGGACGCGCAGCGATTACTTCGCCCGGAGGGTCATGGCTGTTTGCGAACGCTTCGGCATAGACCCGAGCATCCCCATCGGCCGTTTGCCCGAGGAGCATCAGCGAACGCTGCTGTACGGAGCAGGAAGGGAGCGGTTCAGGTACCAGTACCACAGTTTTTCGGGCGAACTCACCTGGCATGAAAGCGGTTACGAGGGCGTGGTGCCTTACCTCGAGCGCAGGTACAGGGAGGCCCAGTCGGACGCGGCCCGCGAGGAGATACAGAAGTTCATAACCGCGAGGCCCTGCCCCGCGTGCCACGGCGCCAGGCTCAAACCTGAGAGCCTTGCCGTCAAAGTGGGCGGCAAGTCCATAATGGAGGTCACCGCCATGTCGTGCGCCGAGGCCAGGGAGTTCTTCGAGAAGCTTGCCCTGACCGAGCGTGAGGCGATGATCGCAAAGCAGATCTTGAAAGAGATCAAAGAGCGGCTTGGGTTCCTCGTCAACGTCGGCCTGGACTACCTCACTCTTGACAGGGCCGCGGGCACGCTCGCAGGCGGCGAGGCGCAGCGCATCCGGCTCGCCACGCAGATCGGATCGAGCCTGGTGGGAGTGCTCTACATCCTGGACGAGCCCAGCATCGGGCTTCACCAGCGGGACAACAGGCGCCTGATCGACACCCTCAAGCGCCTGCGCGACCTGGGCAACACCGTCCTCGTGGTGGAGCACGACGAGGAGACCATGCGCTCCGCGGACCACATCATCGACATTGGGCCGGGAGCCGGGGCTGAGGGAGGGTACGTGGTAACCTCCGGTACCATCAATGATATCATAACCTGCGAGAACTCCATCACCGGCCTGTACCTGGCAGGCAAGAGGAAGATACCGGTCCCGGCGCGGCGGCGCTCGCCCAACGGCAAGTCGCTGGTGATAAAAGGGGCGCGTGAGCATAATCTCAAGGATATAGACGTAGAGATCCCGCTCGGAGTGTTCGTGTGCGTCACCGGGGTCTCAGGCTCCGGCAAGAGCACGCTCATCAACGAGATCCTGCACAAGAGGTTGGCCCACGAACTCAACAGGGCGGCGGTGAAACCGGGCGCGCATGATGCAATCTTCGGCATCGGGAACCTCGACCGCGTCATAGACGTGGACCAGTCCCCCATCGGCAGGACTCCGAGGTCGAACCCTGCGACGTACACCGGCGCCTTCGACCTGATAAGGGAGACCTTCGCCCTGACCCCCGAGGCGAAAGTGCGGGGCTACGGCCCGGGCAGGTTCAGCTTCAACGTCAAGGGCGGCCGCTGCGAGGCGTGCAAGGGTGACGGTATCATCAAGATCGAGATGCACTTCCTGCCAGACGTGTATGTCCCGTGCGAGGTGTGCAGGGGTAAGCGCTACAACCGGGAAACGCTCGAGATAAAGTACAAGGGGAAAACCATCGCCGATATCCTGGACATGCGGGTTGACGAGGCCCTCGAGTTCTTCAAGAACGTCCCAAGGCTGAAGCGCAAGCTCGACACCCTCAACGACGTGGGGCTTGGCTACATCAAGCTGGGCCAGCCGGCCACCACCCTTTCCGGCGGGGAGGCCCAGAGGGTCAAGCTAGCAACCGAGCTCAGCCGGCGCAGCAACGGGCGGACCTTATACATCCTGGATGAGCCGACGACCGGACTCCATTTTGCCGACATCGAGAAGCTGCTCCAGGTCCTGGGCCGGCTCGTGGACGCCGGGGACACGGTGCTCGTCATCGAGCACAACCTTGACGTCATCAAGACGGCGGACTACATCATAGATCTTGGTCCGGAAGGTGGAGAGCGCGGCGGCACGGTGGTTGCCTGCGGCACTCCGGAGGAGATCGCAAAGATCGACCGATCTTACACGGGCCAGTTCCTCAGGAAGGTGCTTGCGACGTGAGTCCCGAGATCAGGGCAAGCCTTCAAGATAGAGCGAGGGATCTCCCGGACAGGCCGGGAGTCTATGTCATGAGGGATGCGTCGGGCCGAGTCATCTACGTCGGGAAAGCATCGTCCCTCAGGAACAGGGTGCGCTCGTATTTTCAGTCGCCCCATGGGCTGGCCCCGCGGACTCAGGCGCTCGTCGAGCGCATCTCCGACTTTGAATACGTGGTCACTGACTCCGAAGTCGAGGCTTTGATCCTCGAGAACAACCTCATCAAGCGGCATCGCCCCCGGTTCAACGTCCGGCTGAGGGACGACAAGACCTATCCGTTCATCAAGATCACAGCGGCCGAGGAGTTTCCTAGGGTGATGGTGACGCGAAGGGTGGAGCAAGACGGCTCGCGTTATTTCGGGCCGTACACGGATGTCAAGGGGATGCGCGAGACTCTGCAATTCCTCAGGCGCCTCTTCCCCGTGCGCACTTGCTCGAAGAGGATCACCGAGGACTCGCGCGAGAGGCCGTGCCTCAACTACCACATCAAAAAGTGCCTCGGCCCGTGCGCAGGCCGGATATCGCGCGAAGCGTACATGGAGCTCGTCAATCAGATCGTTCTGTTCCTCGAGGGTCGGCAGGAGCGGCTCGTGCAGGAGATGAGGCGGCGCATGCAGATGGCCTCGGACCGCCTGGACTTCGAGGCCGCGGCCGTGCTCCGCGACAGGATCAAGGCGATGGAGAGGGTAATGGAGCGGCAAAAGATAGTCCTCCGCTCCCATCACGACATCGACGTCATAGGGTTCTGGCGGGACGGGGCGGAAACGTGCGTTGAAGCCTTCTTCGTGCGGGGGGGCAAGCTTATAGGGCGCGAGAGGTTCTTCATGGTTAACATGGTTGACTCGGGCGATACGCCCGACAGCGAGATGCTGGCGGCTTTCGTAAAGCAGTACTACTCCGACGCCACGTTCGTGCCTCGCGAGGTCGTGGTGCAGGCGGACCTGGACGAACGCGAAGCCATAGCCTCGTGGCTGAGTGAAAGAAGAGGCCACAAGGTGCAGGTCACCGTGCCGGTGCGCGGCGAGAAGAAGCAGCTCGTTGACATGGCCCGGGACAACGCCAGGCTCGGCCTGGAGGAGGCCAGAGCGCGCGCCATGCGCGACGCTGAAATGGAGGGCGGGGCGCTGGTCGAACTTCAGCAGGCGCTGGGGCTTCCCAGGCTCCCTCGGAGGATAGAGGCGTTCGACATATCCACCATCCAGGGCACGGACGCCGTCGGGTCCATGGTCGTGTTCGAGGGCGGCCGCCCGGCGAAGTCCGAGTACAGGCGGTTCAAGATAAAGACCGTCGAAGGCCAGGACGACTTCGCCATGATGCACGAAGTCGTTACGAGGCG
>JBFMGS010000092.1:0-6397 GCA_040752635.1 Bacillota bacterium | reverse complement strand
CCCACGCACCCGCCGGGGCAACACATTATCTCGATGAAGTGGTAGTTCGCCTTCCCCTCACGCAAGAGATCGAGTATCTTCTTGGCGTTACCCAGGCCGTGCGCAACTGCCACTTTCACATCGAGGTCGCCTACCTTGACCGTAGCCTCCTTTATGCCCTCCAGGCCCCTCACTTCCTCGAAGTCTATTTTCGGGAGCTCAGCGCCTGTAGCCACCTCGTATACCGTCCGGAGGGCAGCCTCCATGACGCCGCCCGTCGCGCCGAAAATCGCTGCAGCTCCTGTGGAGATGCCCATGGGCGCGTCATGCTCTTCCTCCGGTAGGTCCTCGAACCTGATGCCGGCGTCCCGAAGCATCCTACCTAGCTCGCGGCTGGTAAGCACCACATCGACGTCCTTGTAGCCGGAGTCGCGCATCTCGGGCCGGTCCGCCTCGTATTTCTTGGCCGTGCAGGGCATGAGCGACACCGAGAAGATGTCCTTGGGGTCGATACCGGCCTTGCGAGCGTAATACGTCTTGACCAGCGCCCCGAACATCTGCTGAGGCGACTTGCACGTGGATATGTGCTTTAGAAGATCGGGGTAGAAGTGCTCCCCGAACTTGATCCATCCCGGGCTGCAAGAGGTGATCATGGGCAGCGGGCCGCCTTCTTTGAGCCTCTTCAGGAGCTCGTTGCCTTCCTCTATGATGGTGAGGTCCGCCGTGAAATCAGTGTCCATGACCTTATCGAACCCGAGCCTGCGCAAGGCAGCAACGAGCTTCCCGGTGATGATCTGGCCGGGCGGCAAGCCCATTTCCTCGCCGATGCTCACTCTGGTAGCCGGCGCAGTCTGCACTACCACATGCTTGGTAGGATCGTTGATGGCCTGCCAAACGCGCTCGGTGTCGTCACGCTCACTGATCGCGCCCACAGGGCACGCATGTATGCATTGCCCGCACAGCGCGCACGCCACTTCATCCAGCCCTCTTTCGAAGACCGGCGTCACAACCGTGCTCGCGCCCCGCTGCGACGGGTAGAGCACACCCGCGGCCTGGACGTCGTGGCACATGGACACGCACCTGCGGCAGAGTATGCACTTATCAGGGTCGCGGACTATCGACGGGGTGGAATGGTCCTCAGGAAGCCCGCGCAGCCTCCTCTCAAACCGGACCTCCCTCATCCCGAACCTCTCGGCGAGCGCCTGGAGTTCGCAGTTACGGTTCCTCACACACTCTAGGCAGTCCTGCGGATGCCTGGCGAGCAGAAGCTCGAGGTTCATCTTTCTGGCCTGCCGCACCCGGGGCGTGTTGGTGTAGACCACCATTCCATCCTGCACCGGGAAGGCGCACGCAGGCTGGAGAAGCTTCTGGCCTTCGATCTCCACGACACATATGCGACAGACGGCCTGCACCGCCAGATCTGGGTGGTAGCACAGCGTGGGAAGGCTGATGCCGAGCTTCTTCGCTGCATCAAGAATGGTTACACCGGCATCTACCTCGACCTTCCGGCCGTCTATGGTCACCATTGCCATTTGCGTATCACTCCTTCCGTGCTCCCACTGCGAAGCCGGGTGGGCCTATAGCCCGCACGTCCCGGTGGGACAGAGCTTGTCGTTGATATGGGCTTCGAACTCATCGCGGAAATACCTGAGCATGGTCATGATGGGAAGGGGCGCTGCCTGGCCGAGGCCGCACAAGGAGGACGCCTGCATGGCCGACCCGAGTTCCCCAAGAAGCTCGAGATCTTCTGGCTGCCCTTCGCCGCGAGCGATCTTCGCCACTATCTCATGGAGCCTTGCCGTGCCCTCGCGGCACGGGGTGCACTTGCCGCACGACTCGTGTTCGAAGAACCGCATAAAGCACTCGGCGATGTCCACGATGCAGTGGCTGTCATCCATGATGAGCAGGGCCCCCGACCCCAGCGCAGACCCCTTCTCCGGGAGGGTGAAGTAGTCCATCGGGACATCGAGGAACTCCTTTGGCAAGCACCCGCCGGACGTGCCGCCGGTCTGAGCCATCTTGAAGTCCCTTCCCCCCGGGATGCCTCCGCCGATGTCGTATATGACGCGGCGAAGCGTGATACCCATCGGCACCTCGATGAGGCCCTTGTTATTGATGTCCCCGCAGAGCGTGAACACCTTGGTGCCGGGGCACTTCTCTGTTCCGAACTTCCTGAACCAATCAGGTCCGTTGAGCAGTATAGGTGGGACGTTTGCGAGGGTCTCCACGTTGTTGACCACAGTCGGCTTACGGAAAAGCCCCTCCGTGCCCGGGTACGGCGGCTTTGTCCTCGGCTCGCCGCGGCCGCCTTCCATGGACTCGATGAGCGCCGTCTCCTCGCCGCACACGTAAGCACCCGCGCCCTTTCGTATCTCTACATCAAAGGAGAAACCTGAACCGAAAATGTTGGAACCGAGCAGGCCCAGCGCTTTCGCCTGCTCTATAGCTTTTCCCAACCTCTCAATGGAGAGGCCATACTCGCCCCTCACGTATATGAAACCTTTGTCCGCTCCCACTGCATAGCCCGATATAGCCATCCCTTCGAGGATGCTGTGAGGATCGCCCTCAAGGATGAGGCGGTCCTTGAAAGTTCCAGGCTCCCCCTCGTCGGCATTGCAGAGTATGTACTTCTGGTCAGCCTTCGCCCTCGCGGTGAAGCTCCACTTCAGACCGGTGGGGAAAGCCGCTCCGCCCCTGCCGATAAGCCCGGACTTCTTCACAGCCTCCAGGACGTCTTCGGGCTTCATCTCTGTCAGGCACTTCGCAAGCGCCCTGTAACCGTCGCGTGCAATGTACTCTTCGATCGACTCAGGATCGATTATCCCGCAGTTACGCAGGACTATTCTCTCCTGCACCCCAAGGTATGTCGGCTCCTCATACTTCACAACCTCAGCCTGGCGACCTTGCCCCACTAGCCGCGCCACGACTCTGCCTTTCAGGAGGTGCTCTTCGACTATAGCCGGCACGTCGCCCACTTTCACCTTCTCGTAGAGCGTTCCTTCGGGGTAGACCACGATAACCGGGCCGAGATCGCACGGGCCCAGGCAGCCGGTCTCGACCACCTTCACTTCCTTATCGAGGCCCCGGCGCTTTACCTCTGCGATGAGCGCATCCCGGACTCCCTTGCAGCCTGCCAGCACACACGGGGTCCCTCCACACACAAGGACGTGTGAACGGTAGAATTCCACGAGCGTAAACCCCCCTTCTGGGTATCACTTGTACTCCTTGAGAATCACCGGAACCCGTTCGGGCGTGAGGTTGCCATATACCGCGTCGTTGATCATAATGGCTGGCGCGACACCACACACTCCGAGGCAACTCGTGTACTCCAGGGTGAACTTCCCATCGGGGGTGGTGTTGCCCATGGAGATACCGAGTTCTTTTTCGAGCGCACCGACGATGGCCTTTGCGCCCAGCACATGGCATGGGGCGTTCTCGCACACCCTTATGATGTACTCGCCCTTCGGTTTCACCGAGAAGAGAGTGTAGAAGGTGGCGACCCCGTACACTTTCGAGATCGGGATGTCCAGACCAGACGCTATCTCCGCAAGCGCCTCTTCAGAGAGGCACCCTGCGGCCTTTTGAACGTCGTGAAGGACTGCCACCAGGGCGTCCTTGCTCCAGGAATACTTTTGCAGTATTTCGCCAATGTGCGCTGGGCTAATGCCCGCCCCTTTCGACGTTGGCTTCATTCTTTGCGACCCTCCTTTCGTGAAGGATTGACTCAAGCGCTCGCTATCACCCATTCGCCTACAATCTGACCGTTCACGACGTGGTTTGCCACAATCTGGCGGGCCCTCTCCTTTGTGACCTTCCCGTAGGTCACCTTTGCTCCGCCGGGCTTTATCACGTCAACGATGGGCTCCTGCTCGCACAGGCCCACGCAGCCCGTCTGGGTTACGACTACGTCCTGGATGTTGCGACGGGCAAGCTCATCCATGATAGCCGACAGGGTTTCGCGGGCTCCCGCGGCGATTCCGCAGGTTCCCATGCCTACTATGATCTTGGTAGTCTCTCTACCCTCCCTCAGCCTTGTCATGGCCTGCGCCTGTTTTCTGATCCGCTCCAGTTCTTCAACGGTTTTCATCTCAGGCACCTCCTCAAGGTTCCCCTTTCGCACCACCTAAACGACACAAGCCCACAATGAATTTCGCCAAGTTCACATATACTTGCTGACTTTGCGCCTTCGTTCACAATCCCCCTTCCAAAAAACTCTCCGGGCCGGGATGCATGCCGCACCTATGATACCACTTCACCCGCGCCCGGATCAATATGTGTTTCCACATGCGCCAGCGGATTCCTCCCTCGTTTCTTGCTTGTGAGCTGGGGCCTTTCACCTATGCTGGGTCTAAGATCCTGGTGATTTCAGCCTGAAACCGACGCGGGTTCACGCGCTTGTCGTATAAGTACACCCCGCCGTATGAGATCACGAGGAACACAAGCCCAAGGATCGCCCCGAACAGGGATGCCGACCCGGGACGGCCTGCGGCCCGTGCCAGAGCGCCACCAAGATAAATGCCGATTACCATAAGCGCAAGCGGCACCATGTAGGCAACGAAGGCTGCCCCGAGCACCCGCGCGCTTTCAAGTTCAAGCACCACTTCATCCCCGACGCATGCCCCGATAGGGTTCGCCGCCTCGACCACGACCCTGTCGCTCCGCCCGAAATCGCAGGCCCTGCAATGCCGGCACGCCTCGTGCCGGACGACTTCCACTCTGGCAAGGTCGTTTAGAGTTTCGACAACTCTACCTCGTTCTTCCAAGCGAGCACCAGCTCCTATGGCGCCTACCGAAAACGGTTACGCCCTCTGGATGGGCGCAAGGCCCCTACGAATGAGATCCCTGAGGTACGGCACGACCACAGGGCTTGTTATGGGAACCTCCCCTAGTTCGCGTTCAAACTCACCCGAATCAAAGCGAAACACCGCTTCTCCTCTTGAGTGCGAGTACTTGAACCTCACTTCCGGGTTACACACCACGAGCAGTGCGATGGTTTCGGCCATGTCTCCCAGGGGGGCCCTATCTATGTGGCTCAACTTGAAAGTAACACGCACCCTCGTGCCACGCCCGGGCTCAGACTCAACCTCGAGGCCGCCCCCGGTTGCCCTCGCGGCTTCCCGGAAAAGAGGAAGACCCAGCCCGACTTTGCGCGTCTTGCGCGAGGTGAAGAAAGGGTCCAACACTGACCCTAGTATATCCTCAGGTATTCCGGCCCCATCGTCGGCTACCTCTATCGTGAGAAGATCGTCATCTTCATCCTCGCGTACGGTGATCTCAACCGTATGCGCCCCGGCCTCAATGGAGTTCTGCACTATGTCGAGGATGTGTAGCGAAAGCTCCCGCACCGAACCCCTCCCAAGGGCGTCGCCGTAAGTTTGCGCCACTTTTCAGGGCGCGTACTTGCCCGGGGTTGCTTCTGAACTCCCATTTAGCGGCAGCTCCTAAAGCTCATCCACAGGCACTACCATACGCCCGCCAGCTGACCTGAGCGCAAGCCTGATCTCGTCAAAGCTCGGGCTCTCCATCAGAAAAACCGTGTAACCTCTGATCTCGTCCAACCTGTGGGCATCGGAAGACACGATGAGGGGCAAACCCGAGGCTTCAGGAAACAGGGTGCGCGCGCGCTTCGCGCCGGTCCTCCACGAGACCTCGATGCAATCGGGTTCAAGCCCCGGCGGGATGAGCCCAAGGTTCCTGATGAGGCTGAACGACGGCCTGTCCACGTGCGCCGGTACGACGAGGCCTCCAAGCGCTCGAACGCGCCTGCCAAGATCATCGATCCCCATGGATGTGGAGGCAAGAAGCAGCCGCCGCAGGCGGCCCTTCACCGCACCCGACGAATCCAATATGAGTTCCTCCCCGAAGCGTTCCTCGTCGTTCTCACACTCCGGGAGGTTGGCGTACACCTCGTCTTGCCACCCAAGTAGCGCGTGGAGATCGCTGAAGAACGTAAGCACGTGGACATCTTCGCGGGTCTGCACCTCAATACCGCCTATCACCGCAACCCCTGCTGCTTCTCCTGCCTCTGCTACGGCCCTGACGTTCTCCGCAGAGTTGTGGTCGCATATGCCGAGGATCCGGATGCCCCGCGACTTCGCCTGCGCGACTATCGCCGGAGGAGTCATCTCCGCCTCTGCGCACGGAGAAAGGGCCGTGTGGATGTGAAGGTCTGCAAGGTATACATCCACCCGGGCTTCCCCTCCTCCTACCCGGCAGACCTCCCTCGGACGCCCGCAACGTAAAGGCGGCCTACCACCTCAAAAGCGGGGAGGTCCGTCCTTAACAGGGGGATCCCCTCCTGGTTTGCCCTGGCGATTGCCTCCGGCTCGCAGCGCACACCTCCTGCCACAATTACCGCAGACAGTTCCGCAAGGGTGGCCACCGCCACGATGTTCTGGTGCGCCTGCACCGTGACCCA
>JBFMGS010000091.1:0-6480 GCA_040752635.1 Bacillota bacterium | reverse complement strand
TGTGCTGGCAGGTCTGCCCGCTCAAGGCCATCGAGATGACCAAGCCGGCATGCTAAGGACCCATCCATAGCGAGAGAACACCGCGCGTAAACACGCGCAATAACCCACCCCCGGGGGACCCGGCCGTCCCCCGGGGAGGCTCGCCCTAAGCATGATAACGGGGGTGCGGAAGGAGAGGAGGTCGATCGATGGCAGAGATCAGGTTCAGGCTCTTTTCCGTGCTGCGGGAGGTTACCGGAAGTCCCGAGGTGACTTTGAACCTTAACGACGACCTGACTGTGGCTGAGGCGCTTCGGACCTTGTTCACCAAATACGAGATGCCTCTGAGGAACAGATACTCCCTGGCCGCCGGGAGGGATATCCTGGAACGCCTTCTTCCTCACCTCCTTATCTTCGTCAACGAGACCGCGATCAGACCATCGTTGGTCCCCGAGACTAGAGTCAAGAATGGCGACACCATCACGGTTGTGGAGGCAATTGCAGGCGGTTGATGAAGGTTTCAGGTTCTTGTTAGGAAGGGGAGACCGGGGTAGGAAGTCTTGGCAGGGGTGAGGGAAGATGAAGAAGGTATTATCGGTAGATGCGAGTTTATGCACGGGGTGCAGGGTATGTGAGGTAGTGTGTTCGCTAAGCAAGAGCAAGGAAGGGGTAGTGAACCCGGTTAAGGCGAGGGTGAAGGTATTCAAGGTGGACACTGAGGGGATAGACATTCCTGTGATGTGCCAGCAGTGTGAGGATGCGCTGTGTATGGACGTATGTCCTGTAAGCGCGCTGCAGAGGGATTCGAAGACCGGTGCGATAGTGGTGAGGGAGGAGACATGTGTAGGGTGCAGGGCGTGCACGCTTGTGTGTCCGTATGGGGCGATCACAGTGGATGTGGGCACGAGGGTTTCGAGCAAGTGTGATCTATGTGGAGGGGATCCCCAGTGTGCCCGGTTTTGCATAACGAAGGCAATAAGGTATGAGAGGTCGGATGTGGCCGATACGCAGAGGCAAGCGGCGCGAATGGAGAGCATAGCGAGGGCGTTCTTGAGGTCTCGGGAGGTAGCATCGTAGTAATTGGGGGGGCAATGTACGATGTATGGATGGAACGGGACGGTATTAGTCATTGATCTTAGCAAGGAGAGCGTAGAGAAGGAGAGGTTAGACCCGGAGCTGGCCCGCAGGTTTCTGGGGGGCAGGGGGCTGAACGGGATAAGGCTGTTTAAGGAGGTAAAGGCCGGGGCAGACCCGCTTGGGCCGGGGAATGTGCTGCTTTTTGGGGTAGGGCCGTGCAACGGGACATTGTCTCTTGGTTCGGGCAGGTATAATGTGACGGCCAAGTCTCCGCTCACCGGAGGGTTTGGGGACGCGAACAGCGGAGGGTATTGGGGGGCGGAGCTAAAGCTTGCAGGGTATGACCAGATTGTGGTGAGAGGCAAGGCTAAGAAACCTGTGTATATATTCATTGATGATGATGAGGTTGAGATAAGGGATGCGAGCCACATATGGGGCAAGGACACTTTCGAGACGGACCGCATTGTCAAGGAAGAGATAGGAGACAGTCGCATTCACATAAACTACATAGGCCAGGCTGGAGAGAACCAGGTGAGGTTTGCCAATGTCATGACCGACCTGTACCGTGCTGCAGGCAGGACTGGTATGGGTGCGGTGATGGGGTCGAAGAACTTAAAGGCCATAGCGGTCCGGGGCACCAAGGGGGTAAGGGTGAAGGACCCTGAGGGTTTGAAGGCTGCGGCGTTAGAGGCGTATGAGATACTGTACGATGACTGGTTTGCGAGGCTATTCTCGGAGCAAGGCAGCGCGTGTTTGGTTGAGAAGTATAACACCGTGTTAGGAGCGCTTACAAGGAGGAACAACCAGGAGACATTCACCGAAGACATAAGCAAGCTGGACGGTGAGTATTTCGAGGCGAAGTACAAGATAAAGGCCAAAGGGTGTTACTCGTGCCCCTTACACTGCGGGAGTTTTTATTTGATAAAGGAAGGGCCTCACGCGGGGGAGAGGTGGGGCAAGACGGAGTTCGCCACCATAAGCAACTTTACGACCAGGCTTGGCATAGACAACATGGAAGTAGGGCTCATGGTTGGGAAGATATCAGACAAATACGGCATAGACATCATCTCGCTGGGCGGGGTGTTAGGGTTTGCGATGGAGTGCTATGAGCACGGTTTGATAACGCAAAAGGATGCGGGGCTTGATCTCAGTTGGGGCAATGAGGAAGCGGTATATGAGCTTACGAGAAAGATAGTCTTCAAAGAGGGGATAGGGGCCACGCTCGCGGAAGGTGTGCGAAGGGCGGCGGAGGTCATAGGCGGTAATGCGGACGATTACGCCCTGCACACCAAGGGGATGGAGCACCTGGAGGTAGACCCCAGGGCGTTACAAGGCTGGGGGCTGGCTTTTGCCGTGTCGAGCCGCGGGGCGGACCATTTGAGGGCGCTGCCTGCGCTTGAGTATACGATGACGCCACAGAAGGGCAAGGAGCTGTTTGGAACGGAGGAAGCGGCGGACAGGTTTGCCACAGGCGGCAAGGGGAGAATGGTAAAGTGGTTCGAAGAGCTCAGGGCGTTTGCGGACTCGATGGAGATATGTAAGTACATAACGAGGACAGGCTTACTGATGCCGGAGCCTCTGGTGAAGCTTTTGAATGCGGTGACGGGCGAGGGGTATGAGCCGTCGGAGGCGTTTGAGATAGGGGAAAGGATAGTGAACGTGGAGAAGGCCTTCAACGTGAGGGAGGGCCTTGGCCGGAAAGACGACACCTTGCCGAAGAGGTTCTTGACCGAGCCGATTCCCACCGGCCCGGCCAAGGGACAGGTATCGCGTCTTGAGGAGATGCTCGACCAGTATTATGAGGCCAGGGGCTGGGACATAGAAACGGGGCTTCCCAAGAAAGCCAAGCTCGAGGAACTATGCCTCGATGACGTCGCAGATGAGCTCCAGAAAATGTCCCTGCTTAGGTAATACGAGCACTGCAAACACCCACACGAGCGGGGCCGTAGTCAATACCTGCCTAAGAAGGATGTGGGTTGATTGGACATAGTAATCGTTGGCAATGGCATCGCCGGAACCAGTGCTGCCTCTACCCTGCGGGCATTCTCTGACACCGCCAGAATCACGATCGTTTCGGATGAGGCATACGATGCCTACTCTGCTTGCGTTCTACCTCGCTACATTGCCGGGGAGATCGAAAGACGCAAAGTCTTCCTGCCTTCGGAAGAAGGTAACCCCGCTGACGGGGTTCAAAGGATATTGGGAAAGACGGTAAGCGCTGTCGATGTTGTCAAAAGGACCATCATCATGGACAATGAGGCACTACCTTTTGACCGGCTGATCTTGGCAACAGGCTCGACACCGCTGGTGCCGCGGATTCCCGGGGTCGACAAGAAGGGCGTGTTCGTCCTAAAACGCCTTTCGGACGCTGATGCCCTCAAAGGCCACCACGGAGCTTCTTGCGTGGTGATAGGCTCAGGGCTCGTAGGTGTTGAAGCGGCCGAGGCTATGGCGGAGAGCGGGTACAAGGTGTACCTTATCGAGATGCTCGAGTGGATCTTGCCCCGAGCTCTGGATCGGGAGCCAGCCCGGATGGTGGCCGAGCTAATGCGGGAGAACGGGATAGAGGTGTTTACATCGGAGAAGGTCGTGAGCATCTGCGGTGGTGAGTGTGTTGAATCGGTTGTTACTAGCGCGCGTGAGATCCCGTGCGATACTGTCATCCTTGCGCTGGGGATGAAACCGAATGTGGATCTTGCTAAAGCCGCTGGCGTCGAGCTAGGCACCTTGGGGGGAATACGGGTTAATGAGTTCATGATGACCAACGTCCACAACGTGTACGCCTGCGGAGATTGCGTGGAAAGCCCGGATTTGATAACCGGGAGACCGACATTGAGCCTTCTTTGGGGCAGTGCCAGACAACAAGGCGAGGTTGCTGCACTGTCAATTGTCGACCACCCCAGGATGTATCAGGGCTCCATGAACATCATGGCGGCTGAGATATTCGGTATGCCAATCGCATCAGTCGGGCTGAACCTGGCCACTGCGGGCGCTGAAGCCGAGATAGCGGAGGCCAGGGGAAGGCGCTTCTATTCCAGAGTAATACTGGTCAGAGACGTTCCCGTCGGCGCGCAGTTCATTGGAGAAGCTCCGGGAATTGGGGTGCTCCTGTCAGGCATCAGGAGAAAGGCGCCACGTGAACTTCTAAAGAGGATGGCTACTGAGGTTGCGAGCCTCCGCGTTGCCCCGTGGTACGATGTGATTAGAAACTACGTTTCATAGCTTCTCAGGCCGCGCCCAGGTGCTCGTTGCACTACTTCATGGTGTACTGGAAGGAGTTGGCGGTCGTTGCACTATGTCGAGAACTCACTGACACACCAGGATAACCTGAAAAACGGGTGTCAGCTCGACTTGATCCTGTATAACGGCAACGTTGTCACCGTCGATGATAACTTCCGGTTGGCCCAGGCTGCTGCTATCAGTAGAGGGAGAGTAGTGGACGTCGGGACGACGGAAGCCATCTTAGGCCTTGCGGGCAGGAGAACCGCGTTGCTCAATCTCGACGGCAACACAGTCATCCCGGGTATCCAGGATTCGCACATACACTTTCTGGACCTCGGATGGAACCTCATGACCAAGATCGATCTGAGTGCGGCTAGAAGTGTCGAGGACATCCTTACGTTAGTTCATCAGGCAGCTTCGAAGGCCGCACCGGGAGAGTGGGTCGAAGGCTTTGGATGGGACTGGGTCAAGCTCGAAGAGAAGAGAATGGCCAACCGTCTTGAGTTGGACGCGGCCGCACCGCAGAACCCGGTCTACCTGGCATATATAGAGGACGGCTGCGCCCTAAACTCCATCGCTATGCGGGAGAACGGGATAGACAGTGGGTGGGAATGGTGGAGAAAAGACCCACCATGGACCGACGAACTGAACTACATCGAGCGATTCCACGACGGGCCGCATGCCGGCGAACCCACCGGAGTTTTCTGGGGCAAAAGGGGCCTGGAGCTGATCAACTGTCGTAAAGCTCTCCCGGGTGTGAACGAAAACGTCGCAGGCATTGAAGTGGCTCAGGAGGCGATGTTGTCCTGCGGGGTCACCGCGGTCGTCGATCCGTTCGTCTCCGACTTGCGGGCGTATCAGGCCGCATATACCGCCGGCAAACTGAAACTCAGGGTCACCGCGTACCTCGATCTTGGTGGCTTCGGTTCAGCGGAAGACGTCGGCAACCGTGTGCGCCACTTGATGATAAGCAATCTGGGGGATTCCTGGTTCCGGATCAGAGGGGCCAAGTTCTTCGCAGACGGAGGTATCGGCTCTTTAGATGCAGCCGTCTCAGAGCCCTATGTCTTCGGTAAGCCCGGCAACTATGGCGAGCTCGTGCAACCCGACGGTGTGAGGTACGCCCAGTACAAGGAGGCTGTCAACTATGGCTGGGAGCTTCACACCCACTGTGCCGGCGACAGGGGTCTTGCCCAGACGCTCATGCTATATGAGAAGATCATGAAGGAGATCAAGCCGGGGGCTCCTTGCAGCGACCTGCGATACAGTGCTATCCATAGCTTCCTTCCCATGGAGCCTCAAAACGCGTGTATTGAGGCGATGGCGCGGCTGGGCGTTGTCGCGACAGTAAACCCGGCCTTCTACTATGATCTCGGCGATAGCTTTCACAAGTTCATCGGCGACGACCGTATGGCGCGCTTCATACCACTCAGGTCGATGATGGACCGGGGGGTGGTTGTCGCGTGCGGGTCTGACTATCCTTTTGCAACGTACGATCCCTGGGTGGGTATGTTTGCGGCTGTTGTCCGCAAGACAAGGTATTCGCGACGGGTGTTTGGCGAGAGAGAGCGAATCACAATACCCGAAGCACTCAGGATGTACACGATAGGTGGGGCGTACTTGACCCATAGCGAGAAAGAACGAGGGTCCATCGAGCCGGGAAAACTGGCAGACCTGGTGGTGCTTGACAAGGATGTACTGACCATGGATCCTGAAGAACTGGAGTCAATGAGAGACCATGTCCTCATGACCTTTGTTGAAGGAAGGATTGCATGGCGTTCGGGCCGATGTGGTCTCGGGCTGAGCAAGCCTTCGTTATGATCGACTGGAAACGGCTGCAACGGGACCTCCAGTAACGGGGTCTCTGTTGCCTGGCAGTGTATCACGCCCGGATGGTGCCCGGTGTCGTTGGGACTCTTGTCACTGCGGAAGAGGGCGGGAACGGCGAGACTTGCTTTAGCACCAGCTTGCCACCCTGACAAGCAACTGGGACGCGGGGCTGTCTTGGGATTCAGGTGGAATAACCACGGGCTCTGCCAACTTCAGAACTAACCGTCCATGCAAGTATCTACGTAAGGGGGACAAGATATGTCACAAGTTCTCGAAATACGCTGGCACGGGAGGGGTGGCCAGGGGGCGAAGACCGCAGCCATCCTGCTTGGCGAGGCGGCATCCTCGGCGGGCAAGTTCGTTCAGGCGTTT
>JBFMGS010000090.1:0-6609 GCA_040752635.1 Bacillota bacterium | reverse complement strand
GAAGGCGAAGTAGTAGCCATCAACAAAGGCCTGGCTTTCCACGGCGAACGATATCCTCTGCGAGGAATCCTTGTCACGAGTATGGATGAGCAGAGCATACCTGTAGCGGGACAACACTCTCTCTGCTTCCCACGGCTTGAGCGCTCCGGGCGCCGACGGGCAGACCCAGCACTTCCCCCACGTGGAGCAACCGTACATGCACTTGAGGTAAGTCCTGGGGTCAAACACGACGTCTCGCGCGTCGATTACTATAGCATCAACCGCCCCGAGGCTCTCTGCAAGCTGCGCATACTTGCTGTACTTCTCCAGCAATTCTTTCCCCTTCTTCCACGCAATATGATATTCTCCCCCGGCGCCGCAGAAAAAGGAACGTGTAGTGTTTCGACGCTTTGCTGCAAGTGTCCTGCCTACGTTTGGACCAAGGACCCTCGAGAGCAGCAGCACGCAAAAATGTGCGATATTAAGCGTTGTTAATAGCACACATATGTGAGATACTCTACTCGAAGGAATCGGATGAGATATCCAATGGGAGGTGGCCGCGTTGTCAAAAGAGATTCCCGCGTCGGTCCTGGATTTCGTCAGGCACAACATTCTGCAGGTAACAGACCTAACCCGCAAGGGACAGCTTACCAAGATACTCGACGCGTACGCCTGCAAGGAAGGCGCTGAAGTCTACGTAGTCCAAAACGCAAAGAAACCGGGCGCTCAGGCTGCTCTTGTGAACCTTGACCTTCTCAAGGAACTGCTGACACTGAGAGAACTGGTGGAAGAAGCGATAGATGATCTCCTCGTGGAGGACGTGAAGGCTAGACTGAATGACCCTGCAACCGTATCCCTGGCAGAGGCAGTCGAGAGGCTCGGTATTGACCTTGATGAAGTGACCCGTTTGCTTGAGAGCGGGGAGCTAGAAGAATGAACATTGAACAGGGAATCAATGACCTTTTGCAAGGCAAGTGCCGAACTGTCGTAAAACTCCTTGAAAAGGCCGTAGCCGACATTGAATCACTTGACCCCTCGATACGCGATCTCGTGATAGCGGCAATAATCAGGCAAGCCGAAGTAGGCCCCCTATTAAGGCCTCGGGGGCTAGGCGAACCGCTTGGCCGGAACCTGGCGGGCATTGCCAAGATCAAACTCAGGAGACACGGAATGCGGATTATATACCGGCCACTTGAGAGGGAGGATACCGTCGTCATGGAGGTCATCGCAGTGGGGCCGAGGGCAGGCGGTGAGGTATACAGAATAGCTGGACAGCGCCTCCTCAGACACAAGTAGGGGGAGGAAATCCGGCGGTGGAATGACCGAAATCCGACGTCGGCTGTATTAGGTCTCCAAGGGGGCAGGGAGTCCAGGAGGTGCTTTTAAGCATGCACCCCCGCACCTCGGAGAGGATGTCCTCCGAGGTGCGGGGATAGAAATTGTACAGACTCTCAACATGAGTCTATCCTGGAATCACGATCGTGTCGCCAACCTCGATGCGGTCGGGGTCTGCGATGTTGTTCGCCTGCACGATGGCCGCCACGGTAGTGCCGTAGCGCTGCGCTATCTGGAACAGGGTTTCTCCGATTTTCACGACATGGACCCGCCCCGTTGCCCCGGCCGGCTCTGCGCCTACCGGTGGGCCTGGCAGCGCGCCAGATCCGGACGATGCGGCAGACGCACCTGCTCCCTCGCCCGATGGGTTAACGTCTACCACCGCCGACACCGTGTCAACACGAGTCACCATGGTCCAGCCTCGCAGCACGACCTTAACGTTTGCTGACCTGGGATCGACCGGTACGGCAGTCACCTTGACTACATCAACATCAGCCACAGCGAAAAGGGCCGGAATCGCCTTGGTCACGCGAAGAGTAACCGTGAACGGCACCGTTTCCACGACGGCGAATACCCTTTGTGCAGGGAGCGTCGCGAAAAGGACGGTGACCCTGAGGGTCCCCTCCACAATTACTATGCCGTCAAGCACGACGACTTTGACTACCCTGGGACGGGCAAAGGCCTGGATCACCCTGCCGATGTCCGGTAGCGCGGTGGGCACGATAAGACGCACCGTGACCGAGGAGTCATCCTCCACCTGACCAACGATCTCTTCCACCAGGAAGTCCCGTTTGACAGCTATGAGCGGGGCCGGGAGATCCTTCACAGCCGTGATCAGAGTAACCTCTTTCTCAACCATGACGACCACAGAAACACGCACGACCGCTCTTACCCTCAGCGTACGTGGGCCCACGATATCCGTGTCAACCGCCTCAATGTGCACCGACGCGAACGCAAACATACTTGGCACCACGCCGGGCAGGCTGACGATCGTGCTGAAAGTGATGGCTCCGTCTACTGAGAACACCGGTTGGCCGGGAGCCAGCGCCACATAGAGTATCCGCACAGAGACGACCCCGCTTACGACGACCTTGCCGTGCAGTACTCTCACGCTGGTCACAGACGCCACAGCATCCGTTCGGATGATCTTGTCGACACTTGGCTTATCGGGTGGTATGGATATCGTCCCAACTGCGATGGTCTGGGCTTCCCCTTCGAGCACAACCCGCTCGACGGCGACGACTTTTTCCTTCACCACCGGTACAACTGGCACTTCCACCGCGGGCACAATAATGGGCGGCACCTTGATGACAACCGGGATTATCTCCTCCCTGACCACGCGCACCCTCACAGATACGAGTACGTTGACGTCAACGGTTCTCGGATCGACGAGCCGGGCAGTAGCGAAAACGGCGACTACGCGCACCTCGGGGATCATGCTCGGAAATATCCCCGGAACATGCACACTGCCGAACAAGGGCAGCGTGCCCTCGAAGAAATGGACAGGCTGCGATGGCGCCGTGGAGACATAGAGGACGTTCACCTCTACGTTCCCCTGGATCACTACTTTGCTCGGGATGACCGACACCTGCGTAATGGCGACTCTCGCCTGTGTGTCAAGGATCGATGCGATATCGGGCTTGGGAGGCGGCACAGTCAGCCGCCCGCTCACTACGATATCGGCGCTGACATCAGCGACTATCACATCTACTTTGACCTTCTTACGTCCCAAGTCCGAAGCGATTACGCCTTCAGACACCTATTTCCCCCCTTCCTGCAAAACCTCTACTAGGATATGATATGCCCACCCTGCAACGGCCGCCACAAGCGCGGAAGACGGTCCCGGATGCTTCCCAGAGGCCGTCCCCCGCAGCTACACGATGTGGTTTGTGTCTCGTCGCGACGGTTCTCAATTCATGTCCCTGAACTCCTCCGGCACGAGCACGTCGGTGACCACGCGCTTCTGCACGGTCTTGGTAACCTTCACGAACAGCTCGATGATGGCATCGACCAGTATGTCCCTGGTGCCGATGGTCGGCGGCGGCGTCACCCCGACTGGGAGCAGTTGGACCGACGCGAACTCCACTCTCGGTCTCACCAGGAGGTTCATGCCAGGGAACGCGCCAGGGAGCTCAACGAACGTTGTGAACGGTATCTCGAGGTGAGTATGGTGCACGGGCTGATCCGGCTGGGCTGCCACATATATGACCTGCAAGACAAGCGTTCCTTCGATGATCACCTTACCATCGAGGATGTCGGCTCGTGTTATCTGCACAGCGGAACTGAAGACTTCGATGATCTTCGCTGCAGGAGGCTTTGCCTGTGGAATCGTTGTCTCCTGGCGCACATTGACCTGCTGGGTCACCTCGTTGACCACGTCCTCAATCGCCACAAGCTGCCAGATAACGTTTATCGGGATCCTGTCGGACCTTACGTCGGTCACGACCCTCATCTGCTGGATCTCAGTGACTTTCGCAAATATGCTGATGATGAGGTCCTGCATGATCGTCATCGGATCGACGACGGTCGCCCGCGCAAACTCGACGGTGGGGAAGATCTCGACCATGAGGCCCGGCATGGCTCCCGGGATCCTGATAGTCACGAGGAAGTTCACCGTCTGGTGCATCTGGTGGACTGGCTGATCCGGCTGAGCTGCAACGTACAGTATCTGCGTCCTGACCTGCCCCTGTATTATGACGAGATCCGGGATCACCCTCACCTCTGTCGGCAACACCTCTGTGCTGATAATGCTCAAGATCTTCTGAACAGGCGGCTTGCCAGGCGGCACCGGCAACACATTGCTAAGAATGACCTGCCCCGTGTTCTCACCGATCACCCGTTCGGCCCGCACAAGCTGCTTATCGACCTTCACCGGGATGCTCTTGAACATCACATCGGTGACAACGTCGAGTTGCACAAGCATCGTCACTTTTACGAACAGCTCTATGATGAGCTCGATCTCAACTTCCCTGGGCGCTCTTATCACTATGTCCGAGAACGTGACCCGCGGCCTTACGAGCACCGTCATCCCCGGCTGCGCTCCAGGCACATCTACGAACTGAAGGAAGCTTATGGTATGCTCCATGTGATGAACGGGCTGGTCAGGTAAAGCTGCAACGTATATGGTCTGCACCGTCGCCGTGCCTTCCACCACGACCTTGTTCGGCAGAGGTGTCCCGGTCGCTGAGACTGTTACATTGACTATGCTCAAGATCTTCTGGACGTCAGGCTTTCCCGCGGGCACCGGCTGCACGCTTCTCAAGGTGACGTTTACGACGTTCTCCCCGACGACCTCGAAGAGCTTAAGCCGCTCCCTCCTCAAAACCATTTGCTTTCTCCCTCCTTTTCACGCAATCGCATCCAACTCACCGCAACTCATCCTACCGCCCACACCTCCTACCGCCCGCGCCCACGCTACCACCCGCCGCGCGTCCGAAACGTTGTCAGATTTCGTCCCTCGCGGCGTCAGCGGGTTCCGGGACGAATGCCGTGATCCGTTCGGACAAAGGCCACGGGCACGGTTCCCGTGGCCTTTGTCTCGACGCCCGGTCGTCACACTGAAGTCGCGAAGGAGACGCGTCAACAGGCCACCCGACGAGTTCTCGGCTTACCCCTTGGGAGGCGGACAGGCTGGAACCTGGATCACCTGGCCCACCTGCAGGTTCTCCGGCTGTATGCTGGGATTTGCCTGGATGATCGCCTCGACCGTCGTGTTGTATTTCCGTGCGATAGCCCAGAGGGTATCGCCCGGCTGGATCGTGACCATGACGATGGTCGGCTGTGCACAGGGCACCTCAGGAGGCGTAACGACGACCACGTTGACCACGACATTAAGCTGCACGGGCTCGGTGACCTTGGCGAATACGCCGACCAGAACCTTTGCGGTAAAGCGTCTGTCTTCAACTAACTCAAAATCGACGTGTTCAATGGTGATGCGCGTCTCGGCGATGAACCCTTCCTGCGTGCCAGGCACCTCGACGATCTGGGTGAACTTGATCCTGTGCGCCATGTGGTGAACCGGCTGATCACGCTCGGGCGTCTGGGCCACGTAGAGCGTCTGGAGTTCTATGACGCCTTCGACGATGACTTTGCCATCGATGATCCTGGTGGACGCCTCTCTGACGGATGTGTCGATCCTCAGGATACGCTCGATGTTCGGCTTCTCCCTGGGGACTTCCAGGGTTTCCTTCAGTATTGTCTGCGCCGTATCCTCGCCGATGACGTCCTCCACCCGGAGCAACCGCTTCTCAACGTCGAGAACCACTTTCTTGGACGTGACGTCAGTGACGACCTCGAGCTGCCTGACGACCGTCACCTTCGCGGTCAGCTTCAGGACTATGTCCACGCTGACCGTGCGGAAGTCGAGCTCGTCAAAGCTCACTGCCTCAAGCACAAGCCTTACCTGAGCCCGCATGCCAACCGCCGCGCCGGGCACCTCTATGACCTGTGAGAAGCGAAGCTGCGCCGAGAAAAAGTGCACCGGCAGCCTGGGTATATACGGGTCGTGAGGCACAGCGGCGTAAAGCACGTCAACGTCAATCAAACCTTCCACAATGACCTGACCGTCGAGGACTTGAACATCCGTCAGGCGTGGCTTCGCCTCCACGCTGATGACCGACTCGATGTCCGGCTTCTCCGGCGGAACCACGAGCCTGCCGGCAACAAGAGCCTGCGCCTGAGCCTCCCCTACAACATCCTCCACTTTGAGAAGCTCCCTTGCCACCTGGAGGTCCGGCGGGCCCGTAACCTCGGTCACCACCTCGATCTGCTCGGTCTTGGTGACCTTAACGAACGCAGAAATCACAACCCGCACATCCACGGTCCTCATGTCCACCAGATCGAACGCCACATCGTGTATCTTCACATCGATGAAGGCGTTCATCGCAGGATCCGTGCCAGGCACCTCCGCGATGATCTCAAAGGAGACATCTTGCTCAAAGACCTGCACCGGTTGGGTGCCGGCAGCTACCCGCGCCACGAAGAGAACCCGCACCCTGGCCGTGCCCTCCACAAGGACTTTGCCCTTTATGAGCTGGAACGAAGTGGTCAGGATATCCACGTCAACGCTGATGATTTTCTCAGCGGTGGGCAGGTTCTCTGGAATCGTGAGCAACTCGCGTATGACCTTGCGCGCCGTGGTTTCGCCGACGACCTGTTCAACCTTTAGCAGTTCCTCTTTGAGCTCGACACCCACAGCCATCTCCTCTCCCCCTTTCTCAATGCAAACGTGGAGCCGTACACTCGCTTTCATTTATCTATATGCGCGAGGCTAACCAAAATGTGCATATATTTCTA
>JBFMGS010000089.1:3000-6829 GCA_040752635.1 Bacillota bacterium | reverse complement strand
CCAAGGTCTGCTGCCTCTGGCGCCGTCTGATAGAGATAGGTATGTGGTTGTGTACCCTGCAACAATGCCGCTTCTGCGAGTAGAGGACCTTTGCGAAACCTCAAGCGTCCTCGGTCAGGCTATCAGAGCCCGATGCCCTGACACGAAAGAGATGGCCGTCCCTCTGCGACCCGGCCCCGAGGATACCCATCGGGCTGTCACTGCTGCGCTCGAGGCTGACGTGGTCGTCGTGGCAACGTCCTGCAAAACGCCAGCGGACGAGAACGCTCAGGCATCTTTGGTGAAGGCCCTGGTGGGGACGGGGAAGCCTGTGGTGGCTTTGGCGATCCGGAATCCCTACGACCTCCGCGCGTATCCCGAAGTGCAGACGTACCTGGTCACGTACGGATATCGCGAGTGTTCCATGAGAGCGGCGGCCGATGTCATCTTTGGTGCAGTACGTCCTCAGGGCAAGCTCCCGGTCACAATTCCGGGGATGTACCCCAGAGGGCATGGCGTTCGGTTCTGACATGTTCGGCGCATAGGCGCGATCAGCAGTTTCCGGAGGTGGTGGAGAAGTAATCTCAGTTCTTTTGTACAGGCGGAGCGGGGCTCTGAAGAGTGGTGTGATCAGGAGAACAAGCGGGATCGGTCGATGCGGGATCACGTGCGCTTATCACAAGATAGCCCTGGAAAAGGAGGGTAACAGGTAATGGCGAGCGTTCTTCGGAGGGTCTCCAGAGTTCTTATCACAGGTCTCTTGCTCATGATGTTGACCCTGGGCATGACCTCGCCTGCCGTCGCAGGTCAGGAATACGGGGTTAGGGGGGTTTGGCTGTGGGGCAGCACTGTGCGACAGCTAGGTGGAGAGGCGATAGCTGAAGACCTGGAAGCGAATCATGTGAACATGGTGCTTCTACTCGTGAGAGGTACTGCGGGCACTGCAGCTTACAAGAGCAAGCTGGCCCCGCCCGCTGATCCGAACAATCCCGACCGTGATGTGCTCGCCGAGATGATAGCAGCTTGCCATCCGAGGGGAATCGAGGTCCATGCCTGGTTTGTCTTCAACCAGGACAAGGCGTTTGCTGATGCCCATCCGGAAGAGCGCATGTGGCATCGCGGAAAGCCTGAGACAAACCACAATCCATATCCGATGACCGACGGCCGGGTTTGCCCTGCGTCTCAAGCGCACCTCGACTATACGGAGAAAATGATACAGGAAGTGCTCGAAAACTACGATGTAGACGGCATTCACCTCGACTATATACGGTACCCACACATGGTCTATTGTTTCTGCCCATACCACTACGAGAAGGCCAGGCGTCTGGGCATCGACATTGAGCGTGTGAGGGAGGGCATTGCGAGGACCCTCTACGACGGCCCGTACGGTCCCAAGGATCCAGAATTCTTTTTCCGGGCCTACGAGCAAGGCGATCCAGATGTCAAGGCATGGGTCGACATGCGCGCCGAAGAAATAAGAACTGCTGTAGAGAGCATGCGGCGTGTCGTAAAGCAGATGAAGCCGAATGTCGCGTTTTCAGCAAGCCTCATGCCTGAGGGCGCGCTTGCGGATTCCAAGACGTTCGGCCACTGCCACTACGGGCAGCGATATAGTGATGCCGAACTCTACGATTTCATCTGCCCCATGTCCTATCATGCTGACTACGGCAAGACGCCTGCGTGGGTCGGAGCCGTGACCCAGGGCGCCATCGCGGAAAGCAACGGAAAGCCGAGGGTTTACGCCGGTATCCAGGCTTACGGCAAGGTGACCCCGCAAGACCTATCCGATGCCGTGAAGGCGGCCAGCGAGGCTGGCGCGCAGGGCTTCGTGCTGTTCAGGTACGGAGAAGTCAGCAACGAAGAGTGGACGGCCCTTAGCGAAGCACTCGGAAAACTGTGAGCGTAAATGACGCTTAGGTCGGAGCGTGCGCCTCCCCCAGACCCCGAGCTCCTTGTTTTTCGGTATCAGTTTGCGGCACCGACAACAAGGAGCTTGGGGCAAACCCGGAGAACCTAAGGAGAAGTTGCGTGTTACTCGGGGGGTGAATAGGTAACGATGGATTCCGACGATCAAGCTGTCTCGGCTGTCTCGCACCTCGAGGGTCCTCGGAGCCCTCAGGTCGAAGAGCTACCAGCGGTTATCGCCCTCTCGAATGAGGTTTTCGAACCCGCTGGCGCAAGCATGGGGCTCCAGTTCCCGCTCCTTTTCTCGCCCGATAACCTCGAAGGGCTGAGGGTGTTCTCGGACCGGGGAAAGCCGGTAGCGCTTGTGGGGTACATCCGCCAGGCGATTCTGGTGGACGGCCACAGGCTGCCTGTCGGCTCAATAGGGTCCGTATGCACGGCGCCCGCCTACCGGGGCCTGGGACTTGCGGGGAAGCTCGTTTCCGATGTGTTGGAGCGCCTTCAGGCTGCAGAGGTCCCCGTGGCGCTGATCTCCGGAGATCGCGGGCTGTACAAGAGACTGGGATGCGTCGAAGCAGGACGCTTCGAGCGCTTCGAGGTCGCCCGTGAAGTGTGGGTTGGGCTGTCATCGGGGCGTTGCGGCGAGAGGGCGCCGCAAGCCTATGACACGCTGTTCCGGCTCTTCGAGGAAGATGACCTTGAGCTTTTGCACCAGCTATATCGAAGGGAGCCCCTCAGGTTCTTTCGGACCCGCGAGCAATTCGACCGCCTTATCTGGAGACACCCTGAATTGATGCGGCTGTACGCGGAGGAGAAGCTCCTGGTAGCGTGCAGAGGGCAGCGGCAGCCGATATCAGCGTACCTGGTCACCCGCGCACGGACGATGCAGGATGGGTCCAGGAGGGTGCACATCGTGGAGTATGCGGGCTCGCGCGAGGACATCATCAGTGCCCTCGGGTTCATCTTTGCGGAGTTCTCTCCCTCGGTCGTGACGTTCACGGTCCCCGCCCAAGACCGGCAGTTCCTTTGCCTGCTGAATCAGCGCGGCCTGGTCGGCGTGCCATGTACGCTTCCGGGGCACACGTTTTTCATCACCAGTTTCAGGATACTTGTGGAGAACTTGTCTTCCTACATTGAAGAGAGGACGGATAGGCGCCCCGGCAGGGACGTGCTCGTCTCGGACGAACCCGGGACGTCTGAAGGCGGGGAGATGCGGTGGGTCCTGCGGGTGGGCGGCGAAGAAGCGGTTATACCAGGTAGGGCGGTCCTCGCCAGGTTGGTGTTCGGCGGGATCAGTGAGCAGGAACTCGAAGGCCTGGCGGGGCACGGCCCGCTTAGGGTTTTCCTGGAGCGGGCTTTCCCGGTCCCGCTGCCGATCCCGGGGCTGAACTACGTGTGATCGGCACGCCCCGGTTCGAATCCGAGCGAACGGGGCGACATCCGAAGGGAAGTGCAGGTATGCGCCTTCTGCTGGGCATAGACGGTGGTGGCACGAAGACAGCGTGCGTGCTCTGCGATGAGGACGGCCATGTCCTTGGGTTTGCGGTCGGCGGCCCGTCAAACCACCTTTCGCTGCCGAACGGCGAGGAAGCCCTCAGAAAGGTCCTGAGGGATGTAATCGAAGGCGCCTTCTCGCAGGCAGGGACCCGAGCGCGCAGGGTGGATGCGTCATGTCTTGCCATGGCCGGCGTCGGCCTCTCGCGACAGAGTGAAGTTGTCGCTCGTATAGCGTCGGAGGTCGTGCCGGCACGCGACATCGTCCTCGAGAACGATGCAGTCGCTGCGCTGCTGGGAGCGACCGCGAAAGGCTGGGGCGTGGTCGTCATATCAGGGACGGGGAGCATCGCGGTGGGGATCGATCGGAACGGACGAAGGGCGAGGGCTGGGGGCTGGGGGTACCTCATCGGCGATGAGGGTAGCGGCTATGACATCGGAAGAAGGGGGC
>JBFMGS010000089.1:0-2900 GCA_040752635.1 Bacillota bacterium | reverse complement strand
GTCGTCATATCAGGGACGGGGAGCATCGCGGTGGGGATCGATCGGAACGGACGAAGGGCGAGGGCTGGGGGCTGGGGGTACCTCATCGGCGATGAGGGTAGCGGCTATGACATCGGAAGAAGGGGGCTGGCCGCCGCGGCGAGGGCTCACGATGGACGCGGGGATCATACCGTTCTCGTCGAGAAGGCTGTTGCCCATTACCGATTGGAAACGCCCGATGACCTGAGAAACGTGCTGTATCGCTCTGAGGCGAAGGCGAGGGGAATCGCATCATTCGCACCGCTTGTGGTCGCTTCCGCGCATGAAGGCGACGCCATGTCGCTCGACATCCTCCGAAGTGTAGGGAAGGAACTCGGACTTTCCGCCGTTGCTGTGGTGAAGGCGCTCGGGCTCGGGCGTGAGGAATTCGATGTGGCGCCCTGCGGGAGCGTCTTCAAAGCTGGGGAGCTCGTGATTGACCCCTTCAGGTCTGAGGTCCTTCGGGCGGCTCCGTCGGCGAGGATAGTGAACCCACGCTTTCCAGCCGTAATAGGGGCCTTGATGATCGCCCTCGAGAGGATCGGCCGCCCGGTAGATGATCTGGTCCTGTCGAACATGACCAGGAGTTGCCTGGAACACGGGCTTTCAGTGGGGGAAGCCACGCGTAAGGTGAAGGACCAATGATGGATGAAAGCAGGATTCTTGAGGAGATCCAGGACCGCGAGAGCGAGATCGTGGAGACATATCGGACTCTGCATTCAACACCTGAGGGGCCGTTTGAGGAGCGGAAGACCTCGGCATACATAGCCGGCAGGCTTCGCGCCGCCGGCTTCCAGGTCGAGTCGGGGGTTGCGGAAACCGGCGTTGTAGCTTCACTGGGGCGGCTCACACAGCCTGTAGCCGCTTTACGGGCTGACATGGACGCGATGGAACACGAAATCGGCGGGAGGAAGACATTTGTCCATTCGTGCGGCCACGACGCGCACTCGACGATGGTTCTCTCGGCCGGCGAAATCCTGGCCAGGTGTTGCCCACAGGCCCAAGGGCACTTGAAGCTGATATTCCAGCCGGCAGAGGAGACTGGTCTCGGGGCCAGGAGGATGGCCGAGGTTGGCGCGGTTGACGATGTGTCAGTCCTGCTCGGAATTCACCTGCGTCCTGCGTCCGAGTGCTCGTTCGGCAAGGCGACTCCCTCCCTGTGGCATTCGGCGAGCCTGACAGTTCGGTACCGGATCACAGGAAAGCCAGCTCACAGCGGCAGGCCGCACCTCGGCATCAACGCGGCTGATGCGGTTGCGGCCGCGGCCCTGGGCGTGAACAGCATAAAGCCTGATCCGCTACTGTGTGCTACTGTAAACGTCGTCGGCCTTCAGGCGGGAAGCGGCTCAGGCGGGACTGTCCCCCAGACTGGCGAACTTCTCGTCAACCTGCGGGCGGAGCGTGACGATGTCGGCCTCAAGCTGCGCCGGAGGGTGGACGACGTGGTGTCTCACATGGTTGCCAGTGTGGGGGCGCAGGCTGAGATCGTTGCGGAGAAGCATATACCCGCTGCTGCCTACGATCCTGAAACGGTAGCCCTCGTGCGCAAGGCAATCACGAGGGTCCTGGGTGTGTCCGGGGTGATCGAGCGCATTGTCACTCCGGGAGGCGAGGATTTCCACTTCTACAAGCAACACAAGCCCTCGCTCAAAACCGCCTATATCGGGCTTGGCGCCGACCTTTCCCCCGGCCTTCACCATACCGAGAGCGTCTTCAACCTCGGGGCCCTCGTAATCGGTGCCAAAGTGCTTACGCTGTCAACTATCGAGCTCTTTGGCGCACTTCAAGCAGCAGGTCCATCATGAAGAAAACTGCATCTATCATGTACTTGACTTGCCGCCTTACGTCCTCCGGGGTGCCGAACGGTAGGGTGCTCTGAGTCCCGATGGTCCCCCAAAAAGCAAGCTTGTCTCCATAAAGTGTCTTTAGCTTGGCGGGATCCATGCTCTCGGGTTGAACTGGGTTTAGCACGTCAACCCCGACTTCGATCAGGTCTGGTATGATGGGCTCGATGTACCCACAACTATGATAGAAAACGAAAAGACCTGGCTTTACTGCTTTCGCGGCTTCGATCACGCGCGCAAGCCGAGGCTTCAGCCACTTACGCCACAGCGATGGGCTTATCATCATGCGGCTCTGCATCCCAACGTCGTCGCCTGTAACAAGCACGTCTACGTCCGACTTGGCCATTATGGCAGCCGTCTCCTCCGAAAGAGCAGTGATCCTGTCGAGGAGTGCCTCGGCGAAGGCTTCGTTTTGTATGAAGTCTGCAAGAAGGTTCTCAAGCCCTCGAAGTCCCCATGTGGTTTCGAAAAGGGTACCGCCGTAAAAGGGAGGCCATCCCATCACGGCATATCCACGCCGATGCCAGTGCTCCACTGCATCTCCGAGGTGGAGCCAGCGATACTCTTCAGTGACGTCAGGGAACGGATACTCCGCTACGTCATCGACGCTTTGTGCCCGTGCTAGAGGGTGGACCATATCCACGAAGTGTGCATAACCAGACCCCTTCACATGGCCGATGCCCCATTCATTTACGGTGGTCCCGGCAGGTAGGCCCTCAAGGTACGAAGAAAAATCCGTGGCCTTTTGAGTCGGCGCAAACGAGACCTTTCTTATCTCCAGGTCAAAGTACTCTGCTGGGTCTTCCGCCCCGGTAATTCTCTTGAATGTCTCCAAGACGGGTGGCGTGACTTCAAAGTACTTCGGCACCTTGTCCGGGACCGACCGGTTCAGTGCGGTAATGACCCGTTCCCTGGGTGTCATGACGTCCAGACCTCCTATCTATGGGGTACTACATCTCCACTACCTCGCCAGTTTCCAGAGAACGGATGACAGTAAGGACGATCTCCAGCGAAAGCCTTGCATCGGCCGGAGTAGTT
>JBFMGS010000088.1:3642-6841 GCA_040752635.1 Bacillota bacterium | reverse complement strand
CTATCCTTTAGAAACCCCGTGAGGGTTGTTATGGACACCCGCGCAAGGATCCCGCTTGACGCCAATGTGCTTGCGCATGACCCCGGTAACACCATCGTAGCCACGACCTCGCTCGCCCCTCCGGAGAAGCTCAAGAAACTGAGAGAGCTGGGGGCGAAGCTCATAATCACAGAGCCTCGAGAGGGGCTCGTGGACCTCAGGGAGGTCTTGGCGGAACTCGGCAAACGGGAGATAACCTCTGTCATGATCGAAGGTGGGGGGGCTCTCAACGCCTCTGCCTTTGCGGACGGCATGGTAGACAAGGTCTTGGTCTTCATAGCGCCCAAGATCATAGGTGGGAAGGATGCCCCCACCTGGGTTGAAGGTCGGGGCGCTTTCACAATAGATGGATGCACTCAGCTGGATATCTCAAGGGTAAGGCGCTTTCACGGGGACATTCTACTCGAGGCCTATGTGAGGGCTTGTGGAAACACTGCGTGAGCACCGAGAATTCGGGTCAGTCGCCATCACAGCCGCCATCAGCGGGTTTCATACTCTGAGGATGTCGTGCAGGTGGCATGAACACGCATCCACTCGGAAAGGGCGTGATCTTCATGTTTACAGGAATCGTTGAAGCCGTCGGCACAGTCAGCGACGTTATCCGAAGGGGCGAGGCGCTGCAACTGAGAATAGTGGTCCACGGGATCACCCGGGGGGGCGGTCCTGATTCCGCCTTTTCTGGAGTGGCGGTAGGAGACAGCGTCGCTGTGAACGGCGTCTGCCTGACAGTGGCAGGGCTGGATGGAGACGGTGGATTCCTTGTCTATGCGATGCCTGAGACCCTGAAAAGGACTACCATGCCCCGACTCAGACCGCAAGATAGAGTAAACCTCGAACGGGCTCTCAAGCTTGATGATCGCCTCGGCGGGCACCTGATTACAGGGCACGTAGATGGGGTCGGGTACCTGGAGAAGCGTGAAAGCGTGGAGGAAGGGTCTCTCATCACTATAAAGGCCCCTGCCTCCGTTATGCGATACGTGGTAGAGAAGGGTTCTATCGCCGTTGACGGAGTGAGCCTTACCGTTGCGAGCTGCACCGAGCAGGGGTTTACCATCTCCGTAATACCTCACACCGCAAGTGTTACTACTTTGGGTTCCAAACGTATCGGCGAACCCTGCAATCTCGAAGGCGACATAATAGGGAAATACGTGGAGAAACTCCTTCGGCCATATCTTGAGCAGCGCAAGGCAGCATCTTCTTCATCCCTTACACTGGATTTCTTACGCGCGCTTGGTTACTAGGCGATTACGGGCTTGGAAGGTGGTTTCATGATTTTCAGTACCATCTTTAGCACTATTGAGGAAGGGCTAAAAGACATACGCGACGGCAAGATGGTTGTAGTTTGTGATGATGAAAATAGGGAGAACGAAGGCGATCTCGTGATGGCCGCCGAGAAGGTCACACCAGAGGCCATTAATTTCATGGCCGGGTACGGCCGTGGACTTATCTGCGTTCCCATGACCCAAGAGCGTCTTCGTGAGCTAGGTATTCCGCCCATGGTCATAGCTAATTCTGAAAAGATGGGTACGGCTTTCATGGTTTCAGTGGATGCCAGGGGGGTGACCACCGGTATTTCAGCGTACGAGCGAGCATACACGGTCAAAGCTCTTGTCGATCCGAAAACTCGATCCGAGGACCTCATGAAACCCGGACATATTTTCCCCCTCGAGGCCAAAGAAGGAGGGGTTCTCACGAGGCCCGGCCATACAGAGGCAGCTGTTGACCTAGCCAGGCTTGCGGGTCTTTACCCTGCGGGCGTCATCTGCGAGATAATGAACGACGACGGGACCATGGCCAGGCTTCCGGAGCTTTCTATCTTTGCCGCCACCCACAACCTTAAGCTCATCACCGTCGCAAACCTCATCAGATATAGGAAAAGGCACGAAAAACTCGTAAGGAGGGCGGCTACAAGCTCCCTTCCCACGAGATTCGGCGAGTTTAAGGTAGTAGCTTATGAGTCTCTCCTTGATGCGAAATGTCACGTCGCGTTGGTAAAGGGCGAGATCGAAGGCCGGAAGGGGGTTCTTGTAAGGATCCATTCCGAATGTCTTACAGGTGATGTTCTGGGCTCGCTACGGTGTGATTGCGGAGAACAGTTAACAAAGGCTCTCGAGTTTATCAACAGGGAGGGGCAAGGGGCTCTGCTTTACCTTCGACAGGAAGGCAGAGGAATCGGGCTTTTGAATAAACTGCGCGCCTATGAACTCCAAGACAGGGGGAGGGATACTGTTGAGGCCAACGAGGAGCTGGGGTTTTCTGCGGATGAGCGTTCATACGACGTGGCCGCGCAGATCCTGAAGGATCTAGGCCTATCCACCATTCGCCTGCTCACCAATAACCCCAACAAGATCAGCAGCCTCGAAGATTACGGACTTGAAGTGTCTGAGAGAGTGCCAATTGAGATCTTGCCTAACCATGTCAATGCGGGTTATCTAAAGACGAAAAGGGAGAAGCTCGGCCATTTACTCAATACAACGGCTTTGGGAGGGGAAGTAAATGTCTAGAATCTATGAGGGAAAGCTTATCGGCGAAGGACTGCGCATGGGGATCGTTGCAAGCAGGTTCAACGAGTTAGTCGTGAAGAAGCTTGTGGAAGGCGCCACAGATGCCCTTACGAGGCATGGGGTCACGGGTGAAAATGTGGAATTTGCCTGGGTACCCGGGGCTTTCGAAATCCCTCTTGTGGCCCAGAGGATGGCTGAATCTAAAGAATATGATGCAGTTATATGTCTTGGTGCCGTCATAAGAGGGGCTACCCCTCACTTTGAATACATAGCCAGCGAGGCAGCCAAGGGGATAGCGCAGGTCATGCTCAAAACGGGGATCCCCGTCATTTTCGGGATTCTGACCACCGAAAACCTGGAACAGGCCCTGGAGCGAGCAGGGACAAAAGCTGGCAATAAGGGATGGGATGCGGCTCTTTCGGCGATAGAAATGGCAAATCTCCTGCGGGAGTTGGGCTAATCCGGAGCAGCATGCTCGATATATCTGGCAATAGTCTTGCACATATGATGGGAGAAATGGGGGAACGTGCATTGCGGTCGGTTTGATACGCCGCGCGGCTCTGATGACTGACGCTGAGTTTCACGTCGCACAATATAGAACCTGATGGGCTCTCTCTTCACCGCCCTCAGAAACGACGGCTTGTACATGCCCAAAC
>JBFMGS010000088.1:0-3542 GCA_040752635.1 Bacillota bacterium | reverse complement strand
CATCGCATCCAAGGATGCTGGCTCCGTAGGCCTCGCGCAACTCAACAGGCACGATTCTGCCTGAACCCATATGCGCCCTTATGCATCTCGTGAGATCGAGTGTGCCCAAAGGCCTGATGGCTCCCACGGGACAGGCCTGCACACAGACATCGCACTCGCCGCAGTCTGACACCACCGCAGGTGAATCCGGCTCAAGGTGAGCATCGGTGAGGATGGCGTGGATAGTCACAAAGGAGCCGAATTCCCGGCAGCGGATCAGAGAGTTCCTACCGTATGAACCCATGCCCGCTTTTGCCGCGAGAACCTTGCCGGGCAGCCTAGGCTGCGTCACGGCTTTGATCCCCATGCCTGCCAGCCAATCAGCAAGCTGGCGCGCCCCCTCAAGGCCCCTGGGGTACTCCCGGTAGTGGGCCGAGTAACCTGCTACACCCCGCGGGAACGACGAGACATACGGCGTGTATGGTCTCACCAGCACCAGGATCGAAGCCGCGTCAGGCATTATCGCTCTTGGATCTAGCTGCGGGTTGCGGCGGTGCCAGTCCTCAGCGGGAATAATGCCCTCTCCGATACGTTTGCTGACTTCGTGATGCCATTCAAATAGCGGTTCGACACCCGTCGCTCCAACCACAGTAAACCCAAGCTCAAAGGCCTTTGCGATAACATCATCCTTCAGGCCGCGATGGCCGCCCATGCCCATCCTCCCTCCGCCGGTTCTGAAGTACTCCCCTTCCGCCCGGTGCCTCGTTTGACAGGAAGGTGCAGAAGCAAGGGCTCCTTCCCGTCCCACCGCACCAGGAGGCCTCGCAACAACAAGCGAGACCTCCCTTCTTGACGGAGGTCCCGCGGATGGATGTATCCTCGTACTCGCCGTGCCCTTCGGTTTCCACCAACCGAAACGAACTCAGTGACAGGTGCTGCACGAGCCGCCGCCGCAGGAAGAACACCCACCACCCGACGCAGAGGCGGTGCTCTTGAAGCCGGACCCCCCGTTGTACCCGAACGTAGACATCAGCCGCTTGACCTCGCCTCCGCCGCACTTCGGGCACTTTACGCTGGCTGCTCCACTGCCCATGATGAGCTCCTCGAATTTGGTCCCGCATCTAGTGCATACGAATTCGTAAATTGCCATAGTGTGTGCTCCCCTCCTGTGTGGTCACGCACGCAAGTTCCGGGCATTTCCGGAGAGCCGGCGCACCCCCGCGCCTCGCCGGTCGGGAGCGGAACGCTTCCCGTCTCTCCTTCCCTCCCCTTCCCTACCGCTGCACAGATACTCCCAGGGGTATTATACAACCATCGTTCTCATCCGTAAAGCCTTTTCGGGTGCAGTCCCGGACTAGCTCCGGCGGAGTCTTCAACTCCGCCGGAGTCTTGCAAGCTCCCCGCGCAGCATGGAATTGAACGGGTCGACATCGAGAGCGTGTTCCATTTGCTCTATGGCCTTATTCTTCTCCCCCTTGGCTTCATAGACCATGGCAAGATGGTAGTGGGCGGTCGCCAGCATCTTCTCAGGGAATTGCGATGAGAACAGCAGCGCCCGCCTTATCGTGCTCTCGGCGTCGTCGAGCCGTCCCTGCTTAAAGTACGCCCATCCCAGGCTATCCATGTATACGGGGTTCGCCGGCTCAGCCTCGACAGCCTTCTCGATTAAGACGACGGCGCGCTTGAGATCCCTCTTGGTGTCAGCAAGGATGAATCCCAAGTTGTTGCAGGCAGGCACGTAGTCAGGATCCACCTCGAGCACCTTCTCGAGCACTGCGATTGCCTTATCGACGTTCCCTGCCAGCCAGTAACACAGGCCCAGTTCGGACCTGGCCTCAATATTATCAGGGTCAAGCTCGAGGACTTTCTCGTATGCTGCCGCAGCCTGATCATACCTCTTACGGGAGTAAGCAGACTTGGCTTGTTTGAGCTTGGCCTGCATTTCCTCGGCTTCCTTCACGACGAACAGCTCGTCCTTCACCCCAGTGTTCACCTTGATTTCCTGGAGCACCTGGTCCATGCGCCCGCGGTCGGACCACAGCGCAGTCCTGGTTGGCAGGAAGAATCCCTTCTCCACCTGGGTCATGGTGATCTCCCCTCTCCTGTCACCCTTAAGGTCGGTGATGGTGAGGGTGTACGACTTCCAGTCCCCCTTCTCCCCCGGTTCGATCTTCCCAAGCCTGAGAAGGGTGGGTTCCCCCAGGATGGCGCTGGTCTTCGCTTGAATGATGAGAGACTTCACGTTATCAACCCAGACTGTGTCCGGACCTGCAGCCAGAGCCTTCTTATCCTGCACGGTCAGGACGTACGCCACTCTGTTCTGTATGTTTACCTCCTCCGAAAGCCTCACATCATACGCTTCCTCGATATTGTCTCTCACGAACCTCAGCATGTAGGTAAGTGTTTCGAGTCCGACAACAGATAGCGATTCATGGGCTTTCCAATGGCCCTCTTTCGGAAGGATGACTCCCCCACCCTTCGCCAGTATCACGCGTGTTCCCTCGCTGGCTTTGGGCGCAAGGTAGGTTATGTGATACTTGTCCGGCCTCTTGAAGACTACCTGCATTTTGACGGTCTCTTCGACGCCACCCCGGTTGTAGACGGACTCAACCACACAAGTAAAATCGCGCACCCGTATTGTCGAGCTCTGGATTTTCTTGAGAATATCCTGAACTTTGGTTTCCCCTTCAGTTGCAGCGCCGGCGGCCGAGGCAAGCATCGCCAGGGCCACGATCACAAGAACGGCCTGGAGCAGTCTTCTCTTACCCAACACAGCTTCCAATCCTGGTCCCAAAAACCTGGCTGTTTTCACTTCCAGCCAGGCGGCCTCCCCATGACCAGGATTTCGCTCCTTTCGGATTGGTTTTGCCTGTCTCCCGGGAACAGGCTGAAGCGACAGGGAGGCCTCGGCCCGGGAGTCTAGCCCGGACGCCTTCCGGGTCATCCCTCTCCTTCCCCAGGTAAGGGATTAACTCCAGATGCCCCACATTCTTTCGCCGAAAGGCCTCTACATTCCTGCCTTAGCATAAGAACTGGACGTGAAGCTCTTGGTCATTAGATATATCATATCTGTACAGGTTCTTTCCCCTGGCGACCTGTATGGCAGAATTTGTCTTGACAGGAAAATCGGGAGGTGCATATAATAAATTACGAACACGAGTTCGTATATCACTACTAACTACTAGGAGGCGACCTCCTGTGCCCAGGGTAGTAGCGCACCTCTGGATCCCCGGCTTTTACTCTGAGGCCGAAGCAGTTTTGTGCAAGCACCCCAAAGACGCACCCTTGGTAGTAATCAAGAACCGCCAGGTGATGGATGCGTCACGGGGCGCAAGATCAAAAGGAATAAGGCCGGGAATGCCGCTACGTCAAGCGCGCCTCGCGTGTCCTGATCTCATTGAGGTAGGCTATGTGCCTGAGCGGTATGCAGATCTTGCGGATGGCATCTGGACGGTATGTGCGGACTACAGTCCCGCAGTAGAGCCCCGCGAACAACATGAAGCCTTCATCGATTTCACTTCATGCTCTGATGTGCCCGACGCGTTGGAGCGGATATCCCGCGA
>JBFMGS010000087.1:5185-6850 GCA_040752635.1 Bacillota bacterium | reverse complement strand
CTATTCCTTCCACAAAAGGCTACAAGTTCCTGTTTGTTGGAGGCGCCGCTACGAGCCGGAAGGGGGTTGATGTGCTGCTACGAGCTTATGTGCAAGCCTTTAGAAGATCTGACGATGTGTCGCTTGTCGTGAAGGACTACCTTTACGGACCGGTTGGAAGGGAGATAGCAACAGTGCAGGCGGACCCGGATGCGCCCGAGGTAGTGTACCTGTATGAAGACGTAAGTCCATGGGTGATGCCGGGGTACTACGCGGCCGGCGACTGCCTCGTGTTGCCATACCGGGCCGAGGGGTTTGGGCTGCCGGTGCTTGAAGCTATGGCGTGTGCCAAACCTGTGATCACGACCGGGTACGGCGCCGCGCTCGACTTCTGTGATGCTTCTGTCGCATACCTCATTCCCGCCAGGGAAGTACTCTTTCCTGAGGCCCGGGTCGGAGATTTCGCCACCTGCGGGACACCGGTGTGGGCCGAGCCGGACGAAACAGAGCTTGCGGCGCTCCTGCGTCACGTATTCACCCATAGAGAGGAGGGTAAGGAAAAGGGCCGGCGGGCGCGCGAGCGCGTGGTCGCGGGATTCACGTGGGAGCACGCGGCCTGCCAGGTGATCCATCGCGTTGGCATTCTTCATTCATAAGCTCTGCTAACCAGATTTTCCCGAGGCGCTCCGCGTAGTTAAAGTGGCATGGGGTTTGGCTACCGACTCAGATAGCTACGGACGTGACCGGGGCCTGCGCGCCTGAGGCAAAAGGCGCTGCAGGTTCATACAATAGGGGTAGGATCGGCTCCCGCGCAGTACCGTAGGGGCGGGGACCCGGGGGAGGGCGAGATATGGCTGCCGTAGGAAGAACGTCGAGCAGCCCCGAGGTGCAGTTCACGCTACCCATGCGAGCTATCAAGATAAAGGAGATCCGCGCCGACGTCCGGGGCATCACCGTAGAGGTGATCCCCAACAAGGTGATAGTCCAGGGTATCGTTGCAAAACAGGTCTTTTTTGTTGGTGAGGACAACATAGTCCACCATTTCCCCGAGCAGGTACGCTTCTCCGCCCTTATCGACGTTCCGGGCGCACAGCCCGGCATGCTTGTGCAGGTACACCCCAGGATCTTCAATATCGTTGCCGTGCTCAGCCCCGATGGCAACCAGATCTTCCAGAAGGTCATCCTTGACATTGACGTAACCGTGACCGACTTCGTCCAGCTCAATCTCGCTGAGGATCCTAACGGTGTTCCGGTCATCACCGAGGTCGTGGTTGGAGAGGCCACCAGGCAGGTGCTGGAAGCTGGCACCGTCACCCTGGAGACCGCTGCGATCAAGGTGACGGAGATCCGCGCAACCCCTGAGATCACCGGGGTTAACGTGATCCCCGGAGAAGTGCAGGTAACCGGCAATATCCTAAAACAACTCTTCTTTGTCGGCACCGACGGAGCCAACCGCCACCAGGCGGTGGTGGCGCCGTTCTCTGTGATGGTAGCGATTCCAGGCGCCCTGCCAGGCATGAACGTGCAGGTGCGTCCCGAGATCAGGGACGTGGCGTTCTCTCTCGACCCTTCCGGTACTCTTGTGGCGCAAGAGGTGCTCCTGGACGTATTCGTTAAGGTCACCGAGACTGTAGAGATCGTCCTGGCCGCGGGCGAGGGCCCTACCATCAAGACCGAGCGAATCGT
>JBFMGS010000087.1:0-5085 GCA_040752635.1 Bacillota bacterium | reverse complement strand
GATGGCACCACCCTCCAGCAACTCGTCGTCCTTCTCGTCACAGTGGAGTCGGCTGAAGAGCAGGTATTCCAGGTCGTGGTGGACGTGATCGGGCCCGGCGTGGTGGTGACCAAAACTAAAGTCCTCGTGGACGTCGTGGATGACAGCAACCCGAATCCTGTTCCGCTCGACGTCGTGACAGATCTCACCGGCCCCAGGGTGGCTACCGTCACCAGGGAGACGATCCCCCTTCTGGTGATCGTTGATGGCACGATAGGACCCGTCCCGCTCTCCGTGGTGGTGAATGCGACCTTTAACCCGTAAACAATCACACTTCTTGCTGGCCGCTAATACGATATAGGGAGGAAGCCCGAGAAAGGGGACTCGCCATGATATTACGGGCAAGCTGGGCACTCGTCATAATCGCCTCCGTCGCCCTGGTGGTCCTGGGGCTTGGGGCGGCAATGCCCCGGCGCAGGCGCGGGCGAGCCGCCGCATCGTGCGCTGGTGCTGGCGTGCCTGTCGAGCGCGAGCCCGGCGTGCCCTGTGGGCACGGACACACGGACCTGCCTGACAACCCGCCCGACACCGGTACTCATCGAGAAGCATTGGCGGATCGCGCATCCGGGATGGGCCCGCGAATGCCTGTTCTTGCCACAGGTGATCGCGGTCCGATAGTCCATGGGAATCCTGCGATTTGCCCTCCCCAACGGAGAGAGAGAAGCCTTCTCCTTCCAGCAAGCCTGTCGTGGGAAAGCGACAGGTTGGCCCTAACACGAGATGCGACCTCTGTAGCCCAACTCCAGGTCGATCCTTGCGATAGTCCAGAGGCGGCATCGCATGAGATCGCACAGGCCACGCAAAACCGCCATCGCGGAGAGCCACGAGAAAGGTCAAACGAGCAGGTGGAAACGAAAGCCCCGCTGTCAGAGCGCCTCCCTGCAAACAGCGTAGCGGGCGAGGCTCGGCACGAGTGCCCCAGCGACACGGCCGCGTGTGAGGGCTCTTCGCTGCTTGCCAGCGGTGTACTGAAGCATGTACCCCCGCCGGTTCCCAGTGCTGTCCGGGATAACCGAGGTAATCAGCAGCCGCAAGAGAGATCTCGCTTGTATCAAGAGTATCAAAAAAGGGGTGATGGGTTGAAGGCAAGGCTTGCCTTCCTCAACCAATTAGTCGAAGGCCCTGAGAAGGGCAGGAAAGGAGGCTCATATATGGTTGATCTGATGCAGATCGTGGATCAGAAAGCGACGGTCAAGGTGGAGAAGGTGATCGGCCACGGCACGAAGCAGGTGCTGCTGGAGGAGACGAAGACTATACCTGCGATTAAGATAGTGGAGATCGTGCCAACGTTGACAAACGTCCGGTCGATTGTGAAGAACGGCAAGGTCATCGTTCAGGGCACTGTGCACAAGCAGATCTTCTTCATCGGCACCGACGACCTGGAGCACCACCTTGCTGAGGACATTGACTTCAGTGAACTGGTAGACGTGGTGCCGCTCGACCCGGCGAACCCGGTGAGAGAGGGTATGAACCAGCGAGACCTGTCAGTCATCGAGAATAACGTGTTCGAGTTCGACCCGGCTACAGGTACCCTCACGCAAAAGATCATACTTCGCCTCGAGGTAAAGGTCACGGAAACACAGCAACTCGCGGTGGCAATCTCGCCGTACGGCACGTTTATCAAGGCGGCGGTGGTTGTAGGCGAGGCTACGAAGCAGAAGTTTATCGAGGAGACGAAGATCATCCCCGCTATTAAGGTGGTCGAAATCATCCCGCGCATATCGAGGATAAAGCACATAGTCAAGAACGGGAAGGTCATAGTCCAGGGCACGTTGCATAAGCAGGTTTTCTTCGTTGGTACCGATGATCTTGTACATCACATCGCCGAGGATCTTCCCTTCAGCGACCTCATTGAGGTGCCGCCGCTCAACCCGAACTTCCCGGTGCAGGAAGGCATGGATTCGCAGGATCACTCCATCGTTGAGAACCTTGTGTTCGAGTTCGACCCTGCTACTGGGACGCTGACTCAGAAGATCATCCTTCTCTTGAGCGTAAAGGTGACGGAGAAGGAGCAGATACCAGTGGTCGTTGAGCCGTATGGCACAGTCATCGCAACTGACCTCGTGATCGGCCACGGAAACAAGCAAAAGCTGATAGAAGAGACGAAAACTCTGCCGGCGATAAAAATCGTGGACGTGGATGCTACGATCAGCGAGATAAGCTCCATTGTCAAGAACGGCAAGGTCATAGTACAGGGGGTCGTGCACAAGCAGATATTCTTCGTAGGAACCGATAATCTTGTGCATCACCTGGCGGAGGACCTGCCTTTCAGCGAGATGGTCGAGGTCACGCCTATCAACCCCGACGTGCCTGTGCGTGAGGGAATGGATGAGCAAGATCACTCGTTCATCGAGAATATCATCTTTGAGTTCGACCCGGCGACAGGCACCTTCACCGAGAAAATAGTGATCCGCATAGACGTAAAGGTCACCCAGTTCGCCCAGATCGCCGTGGTAGTGGATCCGTAGTACTGCGGCCGGACGACAGAAGGCAGGTATCAGCAATGATACCTGCCTTTTCAGCGCGAGGGGGCAAGATGATGCGAGTGCTCATGCAGAGCAGGCCGGACCTCTTCGTTCTTCCGGCTGGAGACACGGTGCAATTGCTCGAGACCAGGTGTTGGCTGAGCAGGCTCGGGGTGGACGTGGACTACAGCCCCGATAAAGGTCTGATCCTCAAGGGCTACGATCTCGTTCATTTGTTCAACCTTACCAGGGTAGCCGAGACTGCGGCCCAGTGTGAAAACGCTGCTAGACAGGGCAAGCCTATCGTGGTGTCACCCATCTACTGGAACCCGGAAGAGTACATCATGCACGAAGACCCTCGTCAAAGGGATTGGCTGCTCAGGTTCTGGCGAGAGGATAATCCCGTGCGACGCAAGGTGGCTGCGTCTGCGTCTGTGCTTTTGCCGAACGCGGCGGGCGAAGCCCGCATGGTCCAGGAAGACCTGGGTGTGTCTACACCTTGCCAGGTAGTGCCCAATGGAGCGGATCTTGCGTTTTATCACGCGACGCCTGACGAGTTCGTCGCGAAGTTCAAGATATCTGATTTCGTGCTTTGCTGCGCCAGAATCTCGCCGCGGAAGAACCAGCTTGCGCTGGTGAAAGCCACGCGCGGCCTGGGAGTGCCGGTCGTCTTCATAGGGTCTATCAACGATCCTTTTTACCTGGATGCCTGCAAGAAAGAGGCTGATTCGTGTCATTACTTCTTCGGGTACATGTCCCAATCCCAGATTGCTTCGGCTTACGCTGCTGCGAAGGTGCACGTGCTGCCCAGTTGGTTCGAGACCCCCGGCCTCGCAAGCCTGGAAGCTGCGATGGCGGGCTGCAACATTGTATCGACCGACAGGGGCACCGCCCGCGAATACTTCGGTGATCTCGCGTGGTACTGCGACCCGTCTGATATCGGCTCCGTGAGGGAAGCGGTGGATGCCGCCTACCACGCTCCGCGAAACCCTGCTCTGGCGGCGCTCGTGGAGGAGCGCTATACATGGGAGCATGCGGCCAGGGCTACTCTGAGCGCCTACAAACAAGTCCTCTGAACCTGAATACGGCCTGGTTTTCCTGAATACTGATTCTATACGTTATGCGGTTCGGCATATGGTGCGACGCGTGGTGCGACGCGGGTCCCGGGGAGAGTCAGGAAGAGGCGGGCTGGTTGAGCGGGCTTGTCGTAAACACGGAGAGGCTACGCGTCGAGAGGGTCGCCTGCGAGTTCAGGCGCGAGATTGGTGTGCAGTGTTCACGCGAGATGCCACCGTCTACGGAGCTGTTGGTGGGCGTGACTGTCGATGCGCTCAACCCGTCGTGGGAAGTCTTCGACGGCTCGGGCCTTGCATGTGCGACGCTCTCTATATGGGCGTACTGCCTGTCAGGGGGTGACGTCCGGGCGGTCCCGTGGAGCGAAGAGTTCCGGGCGCTCATCGAGATCCCTGGGCTCCGCAGGGGCATGCGCATAGAAGCGCGCTTTAGTGTTGGAGGAATAGACTCAAAGCTATCCCGCTCCGGCAGCAGGATAGTTGTGGATGCGGTCGTCTCCGTTGAGGCGATCGTCCTCGAAACGGTGGTTCTTAACGTTGTAACCGGCGTTGAGCCCTCGCCGGTTGAAGCGGCTGAGGCCCCTACAGCCCTGAGCAACGCACAGGCCGCCAGCCGCCGCCAGGCCGCTGGGTCGCGGTTCCTTCCGGGGTTCCTTCCGGGGTTCCTTCACCTCCTCTATGCTTTCACAAGCCGCCTGAAGGCGGCGTGGCGCGGCGCACGAGGCGCCCGGGGGCCCGGGGCCGCGTCCCATGTAAGGTAACACGAGACCCGTTGAGGGCATACAATGCACCGTGGGCCTGCATTTGAAGGCAGATGCTCCTACTGCGTTGATCGGCATTAACTTGGCTGATGCGGGGGCCGTATTTCGCATGAGCACATCTCAGGTTGAAAACCCGTGGAGGCGGACGCTGCGGCCGGGCATGAAAGGTCGCGACGTTGCACTTCTCCAGGAACGCCTGTCGTGCTTGGGGTACTACGCCAGCCAACCTGATGGCGTCTTCGGCATATTGACGGCGGAGGCGCTGCGCAGCTTTCAGAAAGCGCACAGGCTGCGCGTAGACGGCATTGCAGGTAGAGAGGTCTTCGCTGTGCTCCGGTCTCGACAGGCAAAGCCGGAGATCAACCATATCGTGAGGCGGGGCGACACTCTTTCGACGATCGCAAGACTCTACAACGTCCCCATAGAGTTGCTGCTCCGGGCTAACCGTCTTGAAAGCCCGCGTGTACATGAAGGTCAGTGCCTTGCGATTCCTGTGTCACGCCTTATAGGGTACTACGCAGGAAACGCGGACGGCCAGGGTTCCTCGGGGTCTTACGAAAGGCATCTCGGGTTCATCTCGGCGGTCGCTCCGCGCTGGTTTCACCTCAATCCTGACGGCGTAGTCTCGGGTGAGCCTGCGAGGAAAGTGGCGGCCCTTGCGTCGCTTGCAGGCATCCCGGTTTTCGCTGTGATCGCCAGCGGGCCGTCCGGCCCTGCACCTGCAGCCCCCAGTGAGCCCGAAGGTTC
>JBFMGS010000086.1:0-7347 GCA_040752635.1 Bacillota bacterium | reverse complement strand
TTTTCACGCCGAGGAACGACAGGCCTTCACAGACTCGTTGCCGCAGAACCGGTGAGTTTTCGCCAACGCCAGCGGTGAATATGATGACGTCCACTCCGTTCATCGCGGCGGCGTAAGCCCCGATGTACTTGCGGATGCGGTACTCGTAGACGTCGAAGGCATCCTTTGCGCGGGCGTTCCCCTTAGCCATTTCATCTTCGATCTCCCGCATGTCACTGCCGAGGCCCGAAAGGCCGACGAGGCCGCTGTGCTTGTTCAGCATCGCGTTGGCCTCTACTAGCGTGAGTTCCTCGCGGTCCATGACGAAAAGTATTACGCCGGGGTCCACATCCCCGCTCCGGGTGCCCATCACGAGGCCTTCGAGCGGCGTGAACCCCATGCTGGTGTCGATGGACCTCCCGTGCTTTACCGCGGCTATGCTCGCGCCGTTGCCCAGGTGGCAACTGATGATTTTCAGGTCTTCCAATGGCCTTCCCAGGATCTCGGCGGCACGTTGGACGACATACCGATGGGACGTGCCGTGAAACCCGTACCGGCGCACCTTGTGGCGCTCGTAGAGCACATAGGGAATGGGGTAGAGAAAAGCGTGTCTCGGCATTGTAGCGTGGAAAGACGTGTCAAACACCGCGACCTGCGGCACTCCCGGCATGAGGGCTTCAGCAGCGGCGATACCTGTAAGGTTCGGCGGGTTGTGAAGCGGTGCAAGATCGATGCAGTCGTGCAGTGCCTTCTTGACCTCTTCCGTTATCAGAACCGAACCTGTGAACGCTTCTCCGCCATGGACGACCCGGTGCCCGACCGCGCCGATCTCGTCTACGTCGCGGATGACGCCGTGTTCCGCGTGGGTGAGAAGCGAGAGAACCCGGCCTATGGCGGTGGTATGGTCGAGGATGGTCGAGATCTGCTTCACACTTTGTCGCCCGGTTGGGCGGTGAGTGAGGATAGCATCATCCGATCCAATCCGTTCCACAAGTCCCTTAGCCATAACGGACTCGTCGTCCATGTCAAACAACTGATACTTGACCGACGAACTGCCGCAGTTTAGAACGAATACCTTCATCGCGCCGCCCCTCCCACATCTCGTAGCGTCTCGCTGCTATATCGAGTGCTAATCCTCGATGAGGTTCCCTTCCTCGTCGTACTTGAAAAAACCCTGCCCGGTCTTGACCCCGAGGTGTCCCGCGCGCACTAGCTTGCGAAGGAGCGGACACGGCCTGAACTTGAGGTCCCCGAGGTCCCGGAAGAGCCGCTCCATGAAGGCGAGCACCGTGTCGAGCCCCATGCAGTCGGCGAGCTCTAGAGGGCCCCGGGCCAGGTCGAAACCGAGCTTCATGGCCGTGTCTATGCCCCGTGCGGAGGCGACGCCTTCCATCAGCGCGTACATCGCCTCGTTGAGCAAAGGCACAATAACCCTTGTCGTGACGAATCCCGGGGACTCATAGACCTCGACCCCGGTCTTACCAAGGCTCGCCACAAACTTGCTGGCGATGGCGAAGGTCTCGTCGGAGGTCTTCAGGCCACGGACGATTTCCACCAGCTTGATGCGCGTAACAGGGTTCAGGAAATGAAGCCCGATTACTCTGTCCGGCCGCCCGGTGGCAGCGGCGAGCTCGGTAATGCTGAACGTTGAGGTGTTCGTGGAGAAGATCACGTCCTCCCTGCAGAGGTTGTCCAGGGTTCGAAAGATCTCCTTCTTGACTTCGGGGTCTTCCATAACTGCCTCGATTACCAGGTCAACAGGGGTGATACTGATGAGTTGCGATGTCGGATGGATGCGGCTGAGGGTGACTCTCTTTTCTGCCTCGGTGATGGACCACTTTTCCAGCTTCTTGTTCAGGCTGAGCTCTATGCGGTTTCGTGCGTCCTCAATGAGTTCATCGGTGCGATCTACAAGGACCACTTCGTACCCTTTTTCGGCAACGCTTTCCGCGATGCCCGACCCCATGGTGCCTGCGCCTACAATACCAACCTTCCGGATCTCCACTGCACGACCTCCCCCGAAGATGCCATGCTTAACCCCTATACATTTTAGTCCTGCGGACCTGTCAGGTCAACATATTAACCTTGACACGATCCGTTTGCGTTGTCTTGAGACCCAGGGATGATGAGGGTTTGGTGACAGGCGGATAATCTTCTTGCCCCAAGGTTGTGTGTGATTTCGGGGGTATGAAACGCGTCCACCTGGATTCGGAGAAGGTTACACCCGGTTCCAAGATAGGCAGTTGCATGGTGGCCCTAACCCGCGGTTCCATCCTTAAAGAGGCACTATATAGAGCACCATCATGACAAAATGGATAACAGTCCCGGCTACGACTAACAGGTGAAACACCTCGTGAAAGCCGAACCTGTTGGGGAAGAAATCGAACCACTTGGTTGCGTAGATCACTGCGCCGAGCGTGTACGCGACCCCTCCGGCCATCATAAGGATAAGAGCGCCAACCGGCAGGTTATTGACAAGTTGAAGAAACGGGATCAAGGCGATCCACCCGAGCATTAGGTAAAAGGCAGTCGTGACGAAGCGCGGGGCGCTAACAAGCCACACCTTGAGAACCATGCCAATACCTGCCAACACCCATACGGTGACGAGCATTACCCACTTTAAGACCCCATCGAGCCCGTAGAAGAATACTGGAGTGTACGAGCCCGCAATCAAGAGGTATATGGCAATGTGATCCAGTGTTCTGAGCACCAACTCTGTGCGTGGTGCCGTTCTTAGCCAATGATATAGGGAGCTTGCACCGTAGAGCAGGATCGTACTCACCCCGTACACGGTCATGGTAATAACCTTCGAAGTATTGCCCTTGGCCAGGATGATAAGGTATACCAGACCCACAATCGCTACGATAAAGGTCACGAAGTGAGTCCAGGTGTTCACAGGCTCTTTCATGTCCAAAAGCTTTCTCAACGCCATAACACCTTCTTCCCCGAGGGGTTCGGTATCTCGCTCGTTCTGGCCTTATCATAGCATGAGTACGGTACACCGCGCAAACATGAGCGAGGTGCAGTGTCCGGCATACGGCTGTGCTCTACCGAAACAGCCGGGTTACCGCCTGTAACGGTGGCCGCCTTCACCTGTTCGCTCGGGCTGGGGACGGGCCTCGTTTACAGTGAGATTCCGTCCCTGGAAATCCACGCCGTTCAGGGCCGCAATCGCATCAGCGGCCTTGTCCTCGGCCACCTCGACGAAACCGAAACCCTTCCCCGCTTTCGTCTCGTTTGGTCATGCTCGACCCGGATCCACTTCCGCCCTGCATCGCTGTCTGGGGTGGGAAAGTGAATCTTATCAAAGTATTCCCGGGACTACCCTGAACTATCAGCACAGTGCCTTCCCGAAGGGCCTGCGGTGTGTTTTACCCGCCCCTGGGCACCCGCCATTTACAGGCGGCTGGGAGAGATGGTAGACTCTTTGCAGGAGGCGATGCGCGTGTACACGAAAGCCGATGCCCGAATTGCTGAAATGCTTGCCGAGATTGTAGGATCCGAATTCGTTCTGACCCGCGAAGAGGATATGGAGCCGTACTCCCACGACGAGATGCCGGGCTGGCGCTATATGCCGGAGGTAGTGGTAAAGCCTGGTTCAGCCGTTCAGGTCGCGCGTATAGTGCAGCTTGCGGCCGAGGAAAACGTCCCGGTGACCCCGCGCGGCCTCGGGACGGGGCTCTCCGGAGGGGCGCTCCCCGTCTTTGGCGGGATCGTAGTATCGCTGGAAAGGATGAACGGGCTTCTCGAGATCGACGAGGACAACCTCATGGCAGTCGTCGAGCCAGGGCTTGTTGTAGGTGAGCTACATAAGCAGGTCGAAGCTCGCGGCCTTTTCTACCCGCCCGATCCGGCAAGCCTCGATAGCTGCAGCATCGGAGGCAACATCGCCGAAAACGCCGGGGGACCGCGGGCGGTGAAGTACGGGATAACCCGCGACTACGTCATGGGCATCGAGGCCGTTCTTCCGGACGGAAGTGTGGTGACTTACGGCGGGAAGACGGTGAAGAACGTTACCGGCTACGACCTTGCGAACGTCCTCATCGGCTCCGAAGGCACCCTCGGCATCATCACCCGGGCGATCTTGAAACTCATTCCGCTCCCGCAGCACAGGATTGACCTTCTCATACCCTTCCACAGCTTCAACGATGCAACCAGGACAGTTACAGACATTATTCGGGCGAAGAGGATCGTGCCGGTTGTGCTCGAGTTCATGGACAGGGAAAGCGTGAAAGCATGCGAGAAGCACCTCGAGAAAGAGCTGCCGTTCAGCGACGCGGAGGCGCAGCTAATAGTGGGTCTTGATGGAAACCGGAGGGAGGACATCGACGCCCAGGTTGAGATCGTTGCCGAGATATGCCTCGATCACGGGGCTGACGATGTGCTTGTCGCAGAATCCTCTTTCCAGAAGGACCAGCTCTGGCACGCGAGACGAATCCTGCTCGAGACCTTGAAAGCCGTGAGCGAGAGGGTCGAAGTGGAGGACGTAGTCGTGCCCCGCGTGAAGATCCCCGAGCTTATCAGCACCATCAAGGACATATCCACCACCAGCGGCATCCCCGTGGTGAACTGGGGCCATGCCGGGGACGGCAACGTCCACGTCGGAGTGCTCAAACAGAACGTGACCGATGAGAAGTGGAACGCGGAGCTCGACCGCGTAAACGAGGCGATCTTCGCCGCCGCGCTCAGCCTGGGTGGCATGATCACCGGCGAGCACGGCATAGGGCTCTTCAAGAAGCGGTTCATGCCCAAAGCCGTGGACGAGCCGACGATGGCTGCCATGCGCACCCTGAAGCGCGCTTTCGATCCCGCAGGGATCTTGAACCCCGGGAAGGTGCTGCCGTGAGAGTTACGTTGTCATCCTTACCCCGTGCATGCTCGACCTAGCGACTTAACCATACGATGTACTCCCTGGAGGCCACATTCGGGGAGCTGTCCTTTGAGGCGATAGGTTGCGACGACCTCGTAGCCTGACCGCTCGTAGAACCTCCTTGCGTCAGCATTATCCGTTCCAACGTCTAGAGAACACTTGGCGAATCCGGCGGCTTTCGCCTCATTTTCCGCTGCAGCCAGGAGGCTTGTCCCGACCCCACGACCGCGCCAGGCGGGCAGCACAGCCAGGTTGTGTATGAAGAACTCGTCCGGCCTGGGCTTCGGGATCGCAAACAGCAACGGACCTGAACCCATCGCGAGGCGGACCGCCCTGCGGATGCCGTATACAAACGGCGCCTGGAAGCCCATGTGGAGATTCGCGCGCCTCATGGTGCGCGAATCATATCCCAGTAAGAGACCTATCACTGCGCTTCCGGTTTCCGCTACGCTGGCGAACTCGTAACTGAAGCGATTTGCGTTCCTCACGAAGAAGCACTGAAGGGCTCTTCGCGCGAGGTCGGGGTCGCCGAGTCCCAGGACGTAGTCGGCCACGCGATCTGAGTGGAAAGACAGCCGTATGAGATAGGCCCCGATAGAGGCATCGTCAGGCCGCGCCTTACGTATTAGAACCTGAGAGCCCATCGCGCACCACCTTACCAAAACAGACTGAGATCCCTGACTCAACGTACATTCTATACACAGGGGCAACCTCCTTCTCTCCCAAACGCCCTGAGCCAACTATCTCACTCTTGGTGGAACGGCAGCGGTACGGCAAAAGGGAGGAGACCAGGAACGCGGCGAAAGTTAATATACACCACTTTCTCCATATATTGTAACGATCTTTAGGGAAATGCCGCCGTCTACACAGGAAGGAGATTCTGATCACGTGAAGAACTAAGGTGTCTAGCGCGGTATGTTATCTGGTGTACCATCCGATTCTGTCGCACGAGAGAAGATCAATGGGGAGGAGGGAGGCGCTTACCAGGTCGGATTCAGTTAGTCTAACACCTTGCGGAAGGAACGCGCTCTTAGTCAAGAAGAGGGAGCAATGGTGAAGAGGGAGCAATGGTATAGGTGACGTGGACTCGCTAATCAGTGATGATAACACACACAAGGGGGAAACGGTCATGCGCGGCTCGAGTAGAGTCTTGGTTGCGGTGATTGCGCTTATGCTTGTTATGAGTCTTGTTGGAAACGTGGCGGCTGCTAAGAAGGTATTCATCCGAATTCCCACGGCTAGCATGGGCGGATCGTTCTACCCGGCGGGCTCGGTTATCGCAAGCTTGCTCAACGATAAGCTGGGGGCTGAGGGCATTGTCGCGTCTGCCCAGGAATCGGGGGGCTCGACCGAAAACATCAACATGATGTCCAAAGGCGAGGCAGAGGCGGCGGTATTGCTTGCCAGCGTCGTGGTTGCTGCGTACAACGGGACAGGAGCCTATAAAGATAAACCCTACAAAGACTTGCGAATGATAACAGTGTTGTGGCCTAACGTCGTGCAGATGGTCGTGACGGAGAAATCCGGGATCAAGACTTACCAGGACCTTAAGGGGAAGAAAGTGTCCGTCGGCCAGGCCGGGAGCGGCACCGAGCCCAACACTATAGCTGCCCTGGACGGAGCCGGCATGACCTACAAGGACATAGTACCGGAGTTCCTGGGCTTTTCCCAGTCAGCCGACGCCATAAAGGATGGTCGGATTGTGGCCGCGCAGCTCTCCGGCGGCATCCCACATCCTTCAGTGCTTGATCTTTTCGCAAGCAGGGTTGGGGTGCGACTCCTGTCAATGACTGAGGACGAAATCAAGCGCGCATCTGAACTGCACCCGGAGTTCTCGGGCTTCACGATTGAACCCGGCACATACCCGGGACAAGACTACGCGGTTCGGACGATCGCCACTACGACCGGGTTCGGTATCAGGAAGGACATATCGGAAGAACTCGTGTACAAGATAACCAAGACCATCTTTGAGAACCTCGACTACATTCACAAGTCATACGATGCCCTTAAGTACGTGTCGCTGCAGCATGCACTGCCGGGACTGGCTGCGCCGTTGCACCCTGGCGCGTTGCGTTACTACAAGGAGCAAGGGCTCAAGATCCCGGAGAAGCTGATCCCACCGGAGTATAAAGGATAAGCCGAGTAACATGCTGTTGCGCCCGGGGTGGGTGCACCTGATGCGCTAACCCCGGGCGCCCGGGGCTCAACGAACATCGAGTCGTTGTCGCTGACTTGAAGAGAGCGGAGAGGAGGCATACACGTGGCAGTAAGTTCGGATAGCGCACCAACACCAAAGCCCCAGCCAGGTCCCATATCTTCAGCCAGGGTCGCTGCCGCGGTCTGTTCCATAGTTGCGATAGGACTATCTGTGTTTGAGATCTGGGCAAACAGCTTCTCACTTCTTCCTACTCTAAAGGTGAATACCATACACCTTGCGTTTCTGATGATGCTATGCTTCTTGCTATACCCGGCTAAACGGGGCGCTGCCCGGAAAACCG
>JBFMGS010000085.1:0-7398 GCA_040752635.1 Bacillota bacterium | reverse complement strand
ACAAGCGACACATCGTCAGATCTTCTAAAGGCTTGCACATAAGCTCGTAGCAGCACATCAACCCCCTTCCGGCTCGTAGCGGCGCCTCCAACAAACAGGAACTTGTAGCCTTTTGTGGAAGGAATAGGGGCTGGGCGGACGTCAGCACTGAACACAAACGGGTCAACCCCGGGATGGACGACCGCTACTTTCGCGGTCGGGACCCCGCTTCTGACGTACGTGTCGCGCACGAACCGCGAGTACGCCCACACCTCGTCCACGTTAGCGCATACCGGCCCAACCCAGGCGGAAGGCAGGTAGCCATATTCCCAGGGTTGGATGAGGACAAACTTCGCACAAGCTCGGGGCCTGCCGAAGTCGGGGGGCCACACGTGCCTCACGTGAACATCCTCCCTGCTGGCGTGCGCCTGCGCGGAGGCTCGCAACAGCTCCCGGATGCGCCCGTACCGACCCCAGGTGAGGGCAGGGGAATGCCCGCCCTCCGCCCTCTCTGCTCTAGGGACCAAACGCACGCTTACACCTGCTTTCAGGAGAGCAAGCACGATCTCCCTGTTGACGTGAGCGTAGCTGTGTGAGCTTGCAAAGTCGCCTTCCCATACTAGCTCGCGCGATCCTGCCGCGGACGGAAGGATGTAACCTGCTAAGCGCGCCGTGGTGCAGCACGTTCCTTGAGGTGCATACCCGGCCGGCACACGCCCCCCAGCCCAGGTCGCTGATGGCAAGTAGCCGGCAGGCCGCACGCCCGCGGCACCACCTGTCGTGCACCGCCCGAAATGCGCAACCCTCGTTGCCCCTGTGTCAGCGCCCGGGAGCACGCTCCGCCATCCTCTCACGCCGCTCATGGCAAGCCGGCCCTTCGTCTTATGTAATCAGCGATCACTTCCGGGTGGCCCCGTGTGAAGGGCCTCGTAGGCCGGTCGTCGAGACAGGTATCAGGGCAAACCCCATCATACGCGTTTGAGCCCTTTCCTTCGAGCGTGGCATACTTGACCCATCTCTCGAACACCTTGCGCTGGGGCTTGACGTACCCATAGTGGGCGAAGTGCAGGCCCGAGTCGGCAACCCTCGACCCCGTCCCTTCGAGGCGCTCGTGGACCGCTCCGACCCACCTCAGACCCGGCCGCCTGCGGACGAGGAAGAACTCGCGGCGGAACAGCGGATCGCAGTCGCCCGTGTTTTGCATGAGAAACGGGTCGCGCATCAGGTGGTAGAACCAGCACGTGTAGACGTCAACATTCGGGTTCCGGATGAGCATGGGGACAGCCGCATTGATGTCGTTATAGAAGACCATATCCGCGTCCATGGGCATGAGCCAGTCCCCCGAGGCCGCGTCCAAAGCGAGATTCCGGTTCACCGAGTAGTCGGGGCTGTCGCAGTACATCACTCTCCTGGTCTTGGCAAAACTCTTTGCGATCTCAACCGTACGGTCCGTGGAGTAGCCGTCAACTACGATGATCTCGTCTACCACGTTGTGTATCGACCTGATCGAGAACGGGAGAAACTCCTCCTCGTTCTTCACGATGTACATGGCACTGACGGTCGGCTTTCGCCCGGGAGCCACGGGCCTCGTAACACCAGCCACGGCCTTCGCACATGGCCTTGTGTGAGTCTGGTAAGATGGACGCATACCATCACCCTTTCTTGCCGAACCGCTTGACTAGCCTTTCCCAGACCTCGGGGGGCACCGATGGGATCGACGGTCCGTGCAGGGCATGATACATCGTCCCCCTGGTGGTCCAGGCACCCGCTTGGTCAGGACGTCCTTGCACGCGATACAGCGCCGCGTGCCTTTCCGAGACTTGCGACCAATCGTTGTCCTCTACGTATCGCCGAATCCTGCAGACCATCTCTTCACGCCTTGCCGGGTTAGCCATGAGGTACAAAACGGCCTCGGCTATTCGATCAGGATCCGCCGACGGGATCTTGAAAACCTCGCCGTCCAGATCGTCGAAGTACGGGATATCCGTTGTGATGATGGGCTTCTCTGCCGCCATGAGAACCCTCACCGCCGAGGAAGTGCCGATGTAGGACGCCTCTTTGTATGGCAGAATGTTTATGTCCATGGCGTGGAGGTAGTTTACAACGTCCCGCACAGGCAGGTAGTCGGTCCTGAGCATGAACCCTTGCGCAAGCCCGGAACTATGAAGAAGACCTGCGAGCTCATGCACATACTCGTCGCCGAAGAACGGAGGGGCGGCAAAGGCGAACACCTTGAGGTGCGGGAATACGTTTTCGCGGAGCGCCTTGGCAGCGACGGCCAGTTCGACGAGACCTTTCTGCGGCAGCGCGAATCCGAAGAACCCGAGCCCGGGGCCGGGTCCGACGCCCAGGGCCGCCCTGGTTCTGCCCTCCTCGATCAGGTCCACTTTCGGGCAGCCCATCGGAATCACGTGGATTCTGCCGCGGTCAATGCCGAGCCTGCAGAGTTCCTCACCCAGCCTCTTGCTGTGAACGATTATATCGCTGAAGGCATCTCTTATGAGGTTGTTCCCTGCCGTGTTACCCGGGTAGAAATCGTGGACGGTCGCCATCACCCGAACGCCGTATGCTTTGAGCTGGGAAGCCAGATACCGAAGGCCCGCCACGTCAAACAGGCGATACTCAAACTGGAAGTGGGCAACACGATACCGGCCCCGGCATGCTAAAGAAAGGATCTCACCAGCCCTGCCTGTAGTAACTTCTACGGGCAGTCCCTGTTTTCTGAGCTCGTCTGCAAGGGCTCGTGTGTATTCCGCCACTCCACACCTCTTCCCCCACGAAGGGATAATCATCAGGATATCGGCATCTTGCTGGGCATGCCGGGTGGCATCGCCCCCCTTGCCCCTGGTACCGTGGGTCGCAGTCTGCCACTGGAAGACGTGCCCGTGCGCGGATTGTGGTGATTTCACTATGATCCCGTTCCGAGGAGTGAAAACCCACGATGACGGGTAATCCCCGGGATCCATGTGGGACCACCTCCAAGCGCAACTTCGTCTTGCGAGTCTTGCCGCGCCCGCACTATCGGGACCCGCCCCTGTCAAGAGAAACCGCCTGCATCCGGAGAAGCGTAAACTGTTTTCGTGCGCCTCTCGTTAAGGATCTCGCTGTAAACCGCCATGTGCCGCCTCACCGCGTTCGACCAACTGAGCCGGTCAAGTGTGGCTTGCATGCGCAGCATCAGCTTCTCCCTGAGCGAGGCATCAGAGAGCAGGGTTATGATGGCCATTGCAAGGTCCTGCGGAGTTGCAAACCGGATCTTGTAGACTTCGTCCCCGAGATCCGAGAAGAATGGGACGTCTGTCACGACCATCGGTTTCCCGGCAGCCATCACTGTTCTCGCCGCAGCCGAGGTGCCGATGAAGCCGTGGTCCCGATATGGCAGCACGTTCACGTCCATAGCGCTGAGGAAGTTGACGACCTCGGCCTCTGGCAGATAATCCTCCTTCAGCACAACCCCATCCCAAAGCCCGAGGCGTGTGAAGGTCTCGCGCACCCGAGCGGCATACGTGCGCGAGCTTGCGTAGGGCGCGACTGACGAAAACATGAAGCATTTCAAGGACGGATTGGACATGCGCAGGTCTCGGATGGCGAGCGCGAGTTCGATTATGCCTTTATGAGGCAACATGAATCCGAAAAAACCGACCGATGGCCCCGAGGCGAGGCCCAGCCGCGCCCGAACATCCTTTTCGTCCTGGAGCGGGTACCGCGTGCAACCCATCGGAATGACAACCACGTCCTCCGCCGCAGCGCCAGCCCCAATGTACGCTGCGCGCACCTGGGGCGAATGGACTATGAGGCGGGAAAAGGCGCTGGCAACCACGGTGTTGTGCTGGACGAGCCCGGCCGTAAAGTCGTGGGCTGTCAGAACGGCGGGCACCCCAAGGGATCGTAAGAAGCCTGCTACAAAAGACAGTTCTTTGATGTTGTACAGTACGTACTCATATTGGAAATGCACGAGATCAAACGTGCGCGTCTGGAACAGCAGCACCAGGGCCGCAGCGGAGCAGAAGGGTGCCACCTCTACCTGGAGGCCCATGCGCTTGAGCTCGCCTACGAGCACCTGTGCGTAGCTGTAGATCCCGCACCTCCTCCCCCACGACGGCACCACCATGCACACGCGGGGCGCGGAATCCACCGGCGGTGAAAGCTCGACCCCGGCCGCAGGCTCATCTTCTGACCTGTATCTGCCGTCTCTTGTGATTTCCCTCACCCTTGGGGAAGGCGGCGGCACGGTTCTCATGATCGTCACCGGAACCCACCCCGACCCACGCTCACCGTGAGGGGGGCTGTATCCTCCCGGCCCCGTCCCTTGCGGGCCACGGGGCGGCTCCCCTCCTCTCCTGGTGTCCGGCCCGGAGGAGAATGCGTTAATCTCTGCAAGCCTCGCGTACATTCTCCTTGCCGCCTTCTCCCAGGTGAACCCGGCCATCACGTCCCTGCTTCCCTTCATCCCTGCATCCCTCGCTTGCGCACGGTTATTGTAGACCCACCGCACAAGCCTCCGAAGGTGCGCCTCGCTGGGGCATGCCCAGTGGGCGCCTGCGTAGACCTTGTCATTGGGTATCCCAAACGCCGGCACGGGTTCCAGCCGTTCAACATCTATGAGGAAACTGTTTTTGGGCGTCATGAAGTCAAGGTGTGCGGACCAGTTGGTACATATAGTCGGAACGCCGCACGCCATAGCCTCCAACGCGGTCATGTTCCAGCCCTCGCCCCGGGTCGGCAGCACGAAGCAATCAGCGGCCGCATAGAGCCGGGCGAGTTCGTCGGGGGTCATCAGAGCCGGCAGAAGGATAACCGGCGGCCCGGACGTCTTCCCGAGGGCGGATTTGAAGCTTGCTATCTCGGCATTTATCCTCTGACCAAGAGGATCGTACGCGGAATTATCGTGTACCCTCAGGATGAGGCACACGTCTTCGTGAGGCTCAAACTCGGCGAGAAAAGCGCGAAGCAGTATGTCGTAGCCCTTTCGAGGGATCCATTCGAAAACCGATAGGAACGCGAACCCCCTCCGCCCCGGGACGGGAAGCGGAGCGTTGCCAGGGTGGAAGCGGTATTCGTCAACGCCGAGCGGCATAACCCTGATTTTCTCAGGGCAAACGCCGCTCGCCGCGAAGGTGGCTCTATTGAATGTGGACGGTACCCATATCTCATCCATGGAGTTGCACCTTGCCGCCCAGTCCTGCGGAATCCTGTCACATTCCAGCATGGTGAGGCCGATCGAGTAACAACCTGGCTCCGGCGCAAGGAAGCCCCCAAGGAAGGTATACAGGACCGTAGCACGCGTGATGTGGACGTTGTGCACCATGCTCTCGAGGACGGCGCGAGTTGTCGCGTCTAAAGCGACCTGGGCGCATCCAAGCGGACGTGGCTTCACCCTGATGTTTACTCCCAGCTTGTGAAGATGAAGGACGATATTCCGGTTAACCTCAGCATATCCTGCAGCTTCAAAGATCGGGCCTATGTTTATGAGATCCACAAGACGTCACCGCCCAGGTAATTGCGGGCATGGTCAAGACTCTGGGATATACTATGTCCCTCGTCCAGCATGGGTTCCACTGCGATTACCGGTGTGCAGCCACAGGACTGTGCAGCCACAGGACCTGGAATTGCTGGCGTAAAGACCGACATATAGTTGATTGGGGGGGTGCCTAAATGATGAGGAAGGTCTTGCTACTGGTCATCGTGAGGCGGATGATGCTGAGCTTTCTTGCAGGTGCCTCTCTCCTTGCAGTTCTTCTAATCCTGGCGGGAGAAGTACTGCCGGTGATCGCCCCTCCCAGCGCAGCGCTGGTTGGCAAAGTAATCGCGGTTGACCCCGGGCACGGCGGGATTGACCCGGGTTCCCACAACGGTCAGGGGGTCATGGAGAAAGAGATAGTGCTCGAGATAGCTAAAGATGTTTGCTACCTCCTCGCCAGGGCCCGCGCAGTGCCAATCCTCACCCGCCACGGCGACTGGGAGATGAGCCCCATAGCGCCGGAGGAAAGCACCAGGCACAGACAGGACCTCGCCGCGCGGATCCGCATCGCGCACCGCACAAACGCCGACGCATTCGTGAGCATTCACGCGAACAAGGTGCGCTCGCCTTCCGCCCGGGGGGCCGTGGTGTTCTACAGCCGCAATAATCCTGAAAGCAAGCGGCTTGCCACGTGCATCCACCACGCGATCAAGGATATAGCCCCGAGCCCCGGCGTCTCGGTACTGGAGGGCGATTACTACGTGTTGAACGCCGCGCAGTTGCCTGCGGTGATAGTAGAGGTCGGGTTCATCTCAAACCCGGACGAAAAAGAGCTTCTCCTTGCTCCGTCGTACCGCGGAGAGATAGCGGAAGCAATTGTCGCAGGCCTCGTGCCCTTTTTCGAAGGCTCCGGGATCGCGCCTGAGCGAAAGGCCCCGTCTCCGCCGGCGGAGACGGGGCCTGTCCCCCGCACAAATCTCCAGACGCCATAACGAACCGGATACCTGGTTCCTAAGTTGGTCGTCACAAATCGTGGCACTTTTCACGGGGTTATTGATGGAGCTTCCGTCTAATACGCCCCGCCATGCAAGCACCGGCAACGCTAACCAAAACGCCGACGATTACTGTGCCCCTACTCAGCAGAGTCTATGGTCCCTTACGCTTACCAGGTACCTATAAAGAGCTGCGTGAACATCTTGCCGTACGGGCCGCCTGTGGCGATGCCGACGCCTATCCTGTTGAAATTGGGGTTCAGGATGTTCTGTCTATGCCCTGCGCTATTCATCAGGGCGGAGTGGGCCTGGTCAACAGTTGGAGCCCCTGCAAGGTTCTCACCGGCAGTTCGATAACTAATGCCCGCGTTGGTCATCATCGTGAACGGGTCGCCATAAGTCGGTGACGTGTGGCTGAAGTAGTTGTTGGCGACCATGTCCTGGCTCTTCCTGCGTGCAAGGTCCACGAGCCGCATGTCAACGGTGAGCGGAGCAAGCCCGGCATTCACTCTCGCCTGGTTCACAAGGTTGATCATGCGCTGCTCGTCAGCGGTGAGTCCCGGTGTCGGGCTCGGCTGGGGCTGAGGCTGGGGTTGAGGCTGAGGCGACGGTTGAGGCGCGGGCTGAGAAGGTCTGTACGAGCCGCTACCGGGCCGGTAATACCACGTGTTCCCGGACCTATAGTATGTACCGCCAGAACTGGAGTAGGACCCTCCGCTATAGTAGGTACCACCAGAGTAGTAGGTACTACCTCCAGAATTGCCACTGCTATAGTAGTTGGAACCCGAACCGCTGTAATAATAAGTGTTGCCGGAAGACTGGTAGGTTGTGCATTGGTAGGTAGAACCGTTCGTGCCCGAGTAGTAAGTTGCCGCGAAGGCCTGCGCAGGGAACGCCAGAACGACCAGGGCTGCAAGACTTACCACTACTGCCAAGAATGCACGGTTTTTCATGGGAACACCTCCT
>JBFMGS010000084.1:0-7732 GCA_040752635.1 Bacillota bacterium | reverse complement strand
AGGGTCAACACCCCGATGGTTACCAGTATAGTCAGTTTTGTGAGCTTTACCGCAGGTGGCGTAAGACCATTGATGCTGTCATGCGCCAAGTACATCGTGCGGGAGAAAAGACGTTCATTGATTACGCGGGCCAGGTTGCTGCAAAAGAGCCTTAACTTGATCGAGGAACACCTGGAGTTGGTACAGAAGTTCTATCCTGACCAGACCAAAGCTCGTGAGTATCTTCTCCAACAGCCGATTCCTGTGGACAAGGAGTACCTGGTGGCGATCACCTTTTTGGAGCCCATTAAGAAGGACCAGTCCCGCCTGGTTGAATTCGCGGGGATGCTCAACGATGACGACGTGGAAGCCATTGCGAAGATAGTGGCGGAACGGCCCAAACTCCTTTACGGAAGGAGCAGCGAGGCGTGAGGATCTGCCTTGATACAGATGTACTTTCTGAGTTCCTGCGGGGCAACCCCCGGGTGGTCTCAGAAATGGCCGAGGTTCTCAGGGCAGGCGACGGCAGAGTTGCCGTTACGATAGTCACAATGTACGAGGTCCTCAAGAGCCTTCGACACAGGGAGGCGCCTGCGAAGGAAGAACGCTTTAGGAACGCCTTGAAGACCCTCTACATTCTTCCTCTCGACGAGTCTTCGCTTCTTCCTGGTCTGCTTGACACCGAGCCCACACCCCTGCCAAGAAATGGAGTAAGTCTCTTTCCTGCGCACCACTATGCAGTTCTGTGAGGTCCTGGCGCCCCTCCAAGGATGCGCGGCCTCGCCTGGCCAGGAGCGGTGCTCTCTCATCAGTCTGCCCGGCACATAGAGCCAGGACGGGACTCCCCACGTCCAGCTCCATATTAGGGTGATGCAGGATTTCTTATGTCTTTACCGAAACCTCCAATTTAGCGGAACGGGCGTGACGCCTCGCGACATCCGGCGTTCAAAAGGATCATGCTACCGTAAGGCCTGGGGGAGGGTAATGCGCTGGTATTATACGCCGTATGCCTTGCCGTTCATTGTTAGCGGTATCATATCGCTTCCAGTTGCGCTCGTTGCGTGGAGACGCCGCCGCAGCGTGCCCGGGGCTATGCCGCTGGCTCTCTTCATGCTTGCCATGGTTGAATGGTCCATCGGCAACGCCCTGGAGATGTGCAGCGTCGACCTTGCCGGGAAGACTTTCTGGACAAACGTCGAGTATGTCGGCATCGTCGCCGTCCCTGTGACGTGGATCGCTGTGGCGCTCGAGTTTTCCGGGCGAGGGGAATGGCTCACACGGCGCAATGTGGGGCTGCTCCTGGTCATCCCTACGGTGACAGTACTTATGATCTGGACGAACAGCTTCCACGGGCTCATGCGCTACAACATCAAGCTGGATACGAGCGGCCCCTTTTCGGTTATCACCAAGACGTATGGCCCGTGGTTTTGGGTCCATACGGCCTATTCATACGTCCTTCTGTTCATCGGTACGATCATGATCGCCCGTTCCTTGCTGGGACGCGCGCATCTTTACAAAGGACAAGCCGCCGTTTTTGTGGTGGGAATCCTGGCTCCGTGGATCTCGAACGTTCTGTACATTTCCGGCTCGAGCCCGGTTCCTCGGCTTGACATCACTCCCATCGCGTTCACCATCTCTGGCCTGGCCGTGGTGTGGGGCGTTCTCCGCTACCGTTTGCTCGACATTGTGCCCGTGGCATGGGCCACGGTCGTGGAGGGAATGGGCAGCGGCGTCATCGTGGTTGATTTACAGGACCGCGTTGTGGACATGAACCCGGCAGCTCAGAGGATGACCGGCTGGCGAGTGAGCCAGGCCATCGGACGGCAGGTGGCGGAGGTGCTGAGCCCGTGGCCCAGCATAGTCGAAGGCTCCCGTGATATGGCACGGGGGAGTGGCGAGCTTGTATTGGACGCGAACGGTGAGGACCTGTCGTATGAATTCCACTTCTCGCCCCTGCTCGGCTCGCGGCGGGGCCTCCTCGGCAGACTCGTGGTCATCCACGACATCACCGAGCGCAAGCGCACGCAAGCTCAACTCGTCCAGCAGCAGCGGACGCTCGCCACGATGGAGGAACGTGAGCGCCTGGCCCGAGATCTGCACGATAACATCGGCCAGGTGCTGGGCTACCTGAACGTCCAGGCCCAGGCCGCCCGCGAGCAACTTTCGAGGGGCCAGACGGCGGTGGCGGATAGCTACCTCGAGGGCCTGGCCGCCGTGGCTCAGGACGCGTACGGCGAGGTCCGGGAGTATATCAGGACTATGAGAGGGGTGACATCGCCCGGGTGGGAGTTCGTGCCTGCCCTCGAGCAATTCCTGCGGCGGTTTGAGCGAAACTACGGGATCCGCACGGAGCTTGACGTCCCCGACGAGATCAGGGACGGCGTGCTCGAGCAACCTGCAGAAATGCAGCTTATGCGCATCATCCAGGAGGCCATGGCCAATGTCAGAAAGCACGCCGAGGCTCGCCAGGTGCGGGTACGCTTTGCCATGCTCCCGGGGGAGGTTGAGGTTACGGTGGAAGATGACGGCCGGGGCTTTGACCCCGTCCGACCCGTCGGCGTCGACGTCGGTGTCGGCGCCGCCGCGCGGGAGGGGGAAGGGTTCGGCCTCGGTATCATGCGCGAGCGAGCCGAAGAGATGGGAGGCAGCCTGGAGATACATTCGGCTCCAGGGCAGGGGACGACAATGAGGGTCCGTGTTCCGCTACGCAAGGACGGTGATGCGAATGAGGGTTCTATTGGCTGACGATCACTCCCTATTCGCTGAGGGGCTCAAGAACCTCCTGATCTCTCACGGCATCGACGTCGTGGGAACGGCGAGGGATGGGCTGGAGGCGGTCGAGAAGGCTCGGGAGTTGCGCCCGGACGTGGTCCTGATGGATATCATGATGCCGCGCTGCAACGGGCTCGCGGCGACGCGCCTCATCAAGGCCGAGCTTCCTGATATAAAGATCGTCATGTTGACCATGTCCGAGGCCGACGCGGACCTGTTCGAGTCCATCAAGAGCGGGGCGTCGGGTTACCTCCTCAAGAACCTCAACGCCGAGGAACTCGTGGAAATGCTCTCGGACCTCGCCCGGGGCGAGGCGCCTCTTTCGCCCGGCCTTGCCACGAAGCTCCTGGAGGAGTTCACGCACCTCGCGGGCAGGACGTCCAAAGCGGAAGAGGGTGGCAAGGAGGCCGCGAAGCAGAGGCTGACCCCGCGTCAGATGGAAGTCCTCACCCTCGTTGCAAGAGGGCTGACGTATAAGGAAGTGGGGGCGGCTCTCTACATCAGTGAGCGCACGGTCAAGTATCACATGAAACAGATCCTCGAACAGTTGCACCTCGAGAACCGAGCCCAGGTCATCGCCTACGCGGCACGAATGAACCTGAATGCGAAACCCGCGGATTGAGGACGAAACTTCGCCCTCGACCTGGCGCTTGAACTCGAGTGGAGCCGGACTGATGCGGAGGCTCCGGCTGTGCCCACTGTCCGAAAGTACAGTCCCCGGGACTGTACTTTTCGCGTCGTGTGGGGCTTTCCGACTGTCCCTGGGACTGTCCCATTACCCAGTGTTACGCCGGAGCGGTTCCTGATATAGTGAAACTGTCGGGAAGTCCGGACGCGTTTCTGACACCTCCTCGTTGAAGCGGGGTGACCTTGCACTTGTCGGCTCGTACAGCCACCGCGGGGTTTCCGGTGATTCTGGTGAGTTGAGTAGTAGTGGCACGTGCCCATTGATCAAGGAGGGATCATCATGAAAACACTCAAGATGGCGGTCTGTTTGGCGGTCTGCATGGCGATGGCGACAACCCTGCCGGTGCTTGCCAGCACCCCGGAACAGGAACTGGCAGGGATCTTGGAGCGTGCCATCAAGGTTATGGATGCAATGATCAAGAACGGCTATACAATAGAGCACTTCGAACTCGACTCGGTGAAACTGGGTGACGTGTACTCCGTCCCGTATAGGCTATACTCTGGGAATCAATACAAGATCGTCGGCATCGGCGGAACCGGCATCGGGGACCTGGACATACACGTCTTCGACAGCAGTAATAGCCTTGTGGCGGCCGATACCTTGAGCGATGACGTGCCCGAACTGGATATCACGGCCAGCGCGGACGGGACTATTCGCATCGACACCAGCTTCGAGTCCCTGGAGGCAGGCTATAGCTCGGGCGAGTATTATTACTTCTGCTACATCGTAGGCTTCAAACGCTAAGTAGATCGCCATGAGACCGTTGGTTTTCTCCAGCTACTAACTAAAACGTCCGTAAAATGGTGTGTTTAGATGTCCTTAAACCCGCGTGGTTTCGTTGAGTCCAGAATATGTCATCCCAGTCGATGGCAAAAACCAACGGTCTCCGCCATAAGTAATCGCCGGTTCCAGAGAGCGCACGCGCCATGCAGGGTTGCCGGTGTTGCACTCGGGGACGGCGCCCCAGGCGGGGCGCGCTTCGCCAAAATCCGGCCCGTCGAGCGAGCGGCCGGATTTTGACACCCCTCGTGCAATCACCGGAAACCCCTCCCAAAAGCCGAGAGCGTTTTTGCACGAGGCCGTTGGTTTTCTCCAGCTACTAACCAAAACGTCCGTAAAATGGTGTGTTTAGATGCCCTTAAACCCGCGCGGTTTCGTTCAGTCCAGAATATGTCATGCCAGTCGATGGCAAGAACCAACGGCCTCCCTGCACTCTCACTTACTACTACTCTGTTAGGTATGGACAAAGGGCCAGGTAGATGGTATATGGGTAGGATGAAGATGTATACGTAGAAAGCCAGAAAGCTGGCAACAGTGATCGTCCCGCCCAGCCCTTCCCGCTTCCAGGCCAGGACCTGATCCAGCACAATACCCGCTGGAAACGCAAATCCCACCTACTCGATGGGTGTGGGGGCTTGCCCCTGCGGGTTCAAGCTCTCTCCAATCACGAATGCAAGAACGAAGGCCACGTTTACGATACTCCACACCCTGGCAATCCACCGAATAACAGCCATGATAGTTCAAAATGCGTTGCGCGTTTTCATGTTTCGAAGGTGCCGACAAAAGTCGGCATGGGCGACTGCTAGTATTTAGGAAGGATTTCCCGTAAGTTTTTCAGCAGCTCCTAAAGCTCGGGGCCTTCGGCGGCGTGATTTCGGTCAAGTTCCGTGCGAAATATGCAACCGCGGTCATACCGTCTCAGGACACTGCTGTATGCAGTTCGCCTCTCTCAACTCTATCTCCCCTGCTACCACTACTTGCCTCCGTTCCTTCTTTGCCCTGGTCGAAGCCAGGCTTGCCATGTTGATCAGATCGCTGACTGTATATGGCTCAAGATCTCCCTCCCGAGGAGAAGCCCGCCGGCCCCCGGCCACACCTGCAGAAGCTGCCACTTTGATTCCCAGCGGCCATTCTTCTTCAGAAATCGCATTTACCATTCGCAGGGCAAGTTTCCTGGCTTCTTCTAGAGGTTTCACGGTTACAACTGCAAATTCATCACCTGCGTACCGAAATAGATAATCGAAGCCTTCTTCCATCACGCCGCCCAAGACCTTCGCCACCCTGCAGAGGATCTCATCGCCCACCACATGCCCCAGTTCCTTGTCAACTGCCCCGAAATCGTCCAGATCCAAAAAGATAATCGCAATCTCCTTCCCATCCTGCAGAAGTTCCAGGGCTTTCCGCTGGAGGAACGCTGCTTGCTGCAGTCCCGTAAGGGCATCTATGTGCTTTCCGAGCTCAGCGTAAAGGAGTGACTTCGTCACTACCCCAACCGGATAGTCTCCATCCACCACCACGAGTCGCTCGATGCCGTGTCGCTCAAGTAGCTCCTTTGCCTCCCAAAGTGAGCACGTGGGGGGTACAGTTACCACTTCCTTAGTCATCGCATCCGCTATAAGCCGATTGGGATGACAACGTCTTATATCGCGTGAGCTTATAATCCCCACAAGCCGACCGCCCTCTACAACCGGAAGCCCTCCGATCCTGGTCCTCTCCATAAGTTCGGCTACTCGAGCCACCGAATCCTCAGGCTTAACGGTTACAAGCTCTTTAGTCATGATCTCTCCTATGGTCTGCATTACAAGTCCACCGCCCGGTTTACCTGAATCACGATATTCACCTGAGCCTTTACAACTGCGTGTTCATCAGCTACGCGTTCACACTCCTCCAAGAGGATAGGCAGGAGCTTGTCCTTCGGTAACAACTTCAAGAGAGATCTTTTCAATACGGCAGCTTCAAACACTTGGTGCTCGATCCTGATGATTTCATACTGTTCTGGGGAGAGGGCATCTACCATACTGCGCACAGCTTCGGGCCCGATGGGAGCCTTTTTCCCTACAAGCAAGGCGTCCTGCATGGGTGGGATCTCGAATTCTGACAACCTTATGGTCATCTCCGCTTTGCGTAGGGGTTCGGAACCAAGCAAAGATCTTGTCTTGGAAGACATACATCAATCGCCCCCTTCTTGAATCTAAGCAAAGCTTAACCTAACCACTTCAACTATGCCCGGCTCTCAAGCGGGAGGATGTCCCAGATTTCGTGGAGTTTGAGATACCGGCTGTCGGCTCCGTTGTAGCAGAACGGAGCTGTGAAAGAAAAACGGAGGGAGCCACCAATGTCAGCATACCACAGCATGGGCAAGGCTGGAAGGACCGACAGGAAACTTTTTAGGACGTCTAACGGAAGTTTCTCAGATATCAGTGTGAACAGGCGCCAAATGCTTGTCTGGCTTGGGTTTGCTCGTTCGCGTTTGTATTACCCTACGGTCGCGAAGCTCGCAAGGCTAAGGTCGTCGAATAGTCTTTTTTGTCTTGTGGTCCAGTTATGGTTGCTGCGCCGTGCGCAGGGCGTAGGGAGCGGGTAGTCCGTGGTGATTTCCTGATTTCCGAGGTGTACGAGCTTACCTGCTACAGAGGACTGGTGAAGGAATAACTGGTGATTCTCAATCGATGGGACCCTTGATCTCGAAGCTGACAGCTTGATGTTGAAACTCACAAGGAGATAGCTGACAGGTCCTCCGCCTTTCACGCCCCTGACACGAAAGTTAGAGGGGTTGGGAAACGGCAGGCTCACACCAGTTGAGCTCCCGAGACTTACGGGCGAAGCCCCCGAAAACGCCCCCAAGGGAGACGGGCTGGTGACAGCGCATTCGTAATGCGTTTGTTGAGCTCCGAAACAGTTACACAGGAGTCGCCTACGGAGAGTCTTCTAACGAGTGCGGCGTTGCGGCCGTTGCGGCCGAGCCTGTTAACGCCGCTCTCGATTGTAAAGAGGTACCGGTAGCCCGCATCGCGGGCGAGCCTGAGCACGGTGGGGTTATACGCACCATACGGAAAAGCCAAAGCCGTCACCCTGGCCTGCAGGTTCTCTTCCAGGAGGCGCCTGGAAAGCCATAGATCGTATCCTACCCGCATCTCGTACTCGTCCTCGGTTTCCTGCCTCCCGAGGCTGGGATCATAGATGCGTGCCACGAGCGCGGGCCTCCTGTGTCCCAGCAGGTCAGTCGGCACGTAATGATGGGAATCATACGTGTGAGACCCCATGGCAACCAGACCACTCCTCTCCATCTCCCTCATTTGGTCCCAGGAAAGGTGTCGGACGGCGTTGCTGGGATCTGTATCTTGGGCATTCTTCACGACCACGAAGTTCATGGCCGGGAATCTGTACCGCTTTCTTTATTCCGAAATCCGATGTCGTGGTACATCAATACTATTACGCAGTCATGGTACCTGGGGAGAAGCAGGTCGTAAGTGTTGGAAAAGACTGCGGCGGCATCACCAGGTAGCCTCACGG
>JBFMGS010000083.1:0-7750 GCA_040752635.1 Bacillota bacterium | reverse complement strand
TGGCTCCGAAGGAAACAACGCTTAGGCTTAACGGAAGTTGAGGGGAACACAGTGATCCGTGCGGGAATAATAGGCGCGTCTGGATATGCTGGAGGGGAACTTGTGAGGCTCCTTCTCGGTCACAAGAAGGTTTCTATTGTGAGCCTCGCCTCTTCCGCCAATGTCGGAAAGGAGGCTCACGAGGTACACCCGAGCCTTCGCGGCTACGACCTGCCGCGCTTCTCCGATATATCTCCGGGAGAACTCGCCCGCGAGTGCGATGTGGTCTTTGCAGCCACGCCTTCCGGCGCGGCCGTGCCGCTGGTTCAGGGGATCCTCGCGGCGTCCTCTTCTGCAAGAGTCGTAGATATCGGGTCTGATTTCAGGCTCAAGGACCAGTCGCTGTACCATGAGTGGTACGGTATGAGCCATGACGCCCCCGAGCTTCTTTCGGCGTCAGTCTATGGTCTTCCCGAGCTGCACAGGGACGAGATACGGAGCGCCCGCATCGTTGCCAACCCGGGATGCTATCCTACTGCAGCGGTGCTCGCGCTGGCGCCCCTCGTGGCGACCGACCTCGTTGACTTGAAGAGTATAGTTATCGACGCCAAGTCTGGGGTGTCAGGGGCGGGAAGGAGTCCTTCGCTTGGTTACCATTTCCCGGAATGCGATGACAACGCGCGTCCCTATGGTGTTCCCCGGCACCGGCACATACCCGAAATCGAGCAGGAGTTGCAGCGCCTTGCGCGTCGCGCAGGGAACGAGGAGATGGTTGTCGTGGGCTTCACGCCACACCTCATCCCGATGAGCAGGGGGATTCTCGTCACGGCCTACGCTTCGCTCAAGCGCGCACCGGGTGCGGGCGGGGGGGACGTAGACACTGCTGCTGTCACCCGGCTATACAAGGACTTCTACGCGGGCGAGAGGTTCGTGCGGGTGCTCCAGGACGATCTGCCTCAAACGAAGGCGGTTTGCGGCTCCAACTTCTGCGACGTCGCCGTGAGGGTAGACCGGAGGACCGGGCGGGTGGTGACAATGTCCGCCCTGGATAACCTGGTAAAAGGTGCAGCCGGGCAGGCCATCCAGAACATGAACATAATGTTCGGCGAGGATGAGAGCATCGGGCTTGAGGCGGCCCCGCTGTGGCCGTAAGTTAGTCGCCAGCGACCCATGTCGGTCCGCTACTTCTAGTAAAGCAAATCGCGGAGCTCTGCTGCGCAGGGGCCTGTGTATCTGATACAGGCTGGACGAGCGCATCGGCGCGAAGGAGGTCACATTGATGATTGCTACCGAACCAGCATGCAGCGCGAATCAGGCGTGGCGTGAAATACCGGGCGGGATTACCGCACCTCGAGGCTTCCGGGCTTGCGGGATCCACTGCGGCATAAAGCGCGCCCGCCCTGACCTCGCTCTTATCACGTCAGAGGTCCGGGCTGCGTCTGCCGGGGTGTTCACCACGAGCCGGGTCAAGGCGGCACCTGTGCTTGTCAGCATGGAACACCTGCGGTCGGGATGGGCGCGAGCCATCGTGGTGGCGAGCGGCAACGCCAACGCTTGCACAGGCGCGAGGGGCCTGGAGGATGCGAGGGCTATGGCGGCTGTGACCGCTGAGGAGCTCGGAGTTTCACCGGAGGAAGTCGTGGTGGCTTCCACTGGAGTCATCGGGGTGCCCATGCCCATCGAGAAGGTATGTGAGGGCATCCGTTCCGCTGCGTCTGTGCTCAGTCCCGAAGGCTACCGCGACGCCGCTGAGGCCATTCTCACAACCGACCGAGCGGTGAAGGAGGTTGCCATCTCCACCGAGATTGGGGGGTGCACTGTGCGGCTGGGCGGCATCGCCAAGGGATCGGGGATGATCCATCCCAACATGGCCACCATGCTTGCGTTTGTGACCACGGACGCCGCGATTACCCCCGAGATGTTGCGCCGTGCGCTGGCGTGTTCGGTGGAGAAGTCCTTCAACATGATCACAGTTGACGGCGATACCAGCACAAACGATATGGCCGTAGTGCTCGCCAACGGCCTGGCGGGTAACCCCACGATCGCGCGGGAGGGCGCTGATTTCGACTCGTTCGCGACGGCGCTTGACGAGGTCGCGGGCCGGCTCGCGATGATGATAGTCAAGGATGGGGAAGGCGCAAGCAAGTTTATCAGGGTTGAAGTCTTCGGTGCCAGCACAAAGGAGGACGCCAGGCGAGTTGCAAGGACCATTGCTTCTTCGAACCTTGTAAAGACAGCGGTCTTCGGCGCTGATCCAAACTGGGGCCGGATACTTGCCGCGGCAGGCCGCGCCGGGGTCGATTTCGACCCGGAGCTAGTGGACGTTTACATCGGCGACATCCTGGTGGCGAAAGCGGGCGCGGCGATAGATTTCGACACATCCCGTGCGAGGAACGTGCTTGCCGCAGACGAGGTAGTGCTCAGCGTTGACCTGAACGCAGGATGTGAGAGCGCGTCCGCCATGACGTGCGACCTGACCTACGAGTACGTCAAGATTAACGCAAGCTACACGTCATAGCTTGCTCCCGCGAAGCACTGGGAACCTTGGCCTGATTATCACACTTTGGTAAGGGTTGCCGGTGATTGCACGAGGGGGTGTGTGGAATTCGGATGGTACCGAGTGCCACACCGGCAACCCAGTGCAGAGATCGCACAGTCAAAAGCGGCATAGATTTCCGGCCACCAATTCAGCATGGTGTCCTGTTTTCGCAGAAAAGCCACGTGAGAAGCTTGGCGCGAGGTGAGGCAAGATGGACTGCGTTACGGAAAAGGCTGAGGTGCTCGTTGAAGCCCTGCCCTATATCAGGATGTTCTTTGGGAAGACGGTCGTGATAAAGTACGGCGGCGCTGCGATGGCCGACCCTGCACTCAAGGAGATGGTAGCCCAGGACATCGTCCTCTTGAGGTATATCGGCATGAACCCTGTCGTGGTTCACGGCGGCGGCAAAGAGATAACGGAAATCATGAGGCGCCTTGGCAGGGAGCCGGTGTTCGTCAACGGGTTGCGTGTGACCGACAGCGAAACGGCTGAGATCGCCGAGATGGTGCTCACAGGCAAGATCAACAAGGACATTGTCACCCTCGTCAACCGGGCAGGGGGCAAGGCGCTCGGCTTGTCAGGCAAGGATGGCAACCTCGTCGCCGCCAGGAGAAAACCGCCAGAGGCGATGAGGGCGAATGTGTCTTCCTGTGGCGGGGGCAGCTCGGCGGCAGGTCCGGGCGACCAGGGGGTCGACCTCGGGTATGTGGGCAACGTCGAGTCCATTAACACTGAGATCATCGACGTGGTGTGCCGGGAGGGGTTCATACCCGTCATATCGCCGATAGCTTCGGATGATAGCGGCGCCACGCTGAACATCAACGCGGATCACCTGGCGGGGCATCTCGCGGGGGCCCTCAGGGCCTATAAGCTCGTGGTCCTTACGGATGTTGAGGGCATTCTCGGCGACCCGGCTGATCCGTCGTCGCTTGTGCCCCAGGTGAGTATTGCCGACGTGAAGCAGATGATAGCCGATGGGCGTGTGGCTTCCGGCATGATTCCCAAGGTAGATGCGTGTATTACCGCCCTCGAGAAGGGCGTGCCCAGGACCCACATAATAGACGGGCGCCGCCCCCATTCGCTTCTACTTGAGATGTTCACGAACAAGGGAATCGGCACCATGATCATCGGAGGCCAGGGATGGAACATCGGTGGCAAGGGGTATTGAGGTTCCGCAAGGAAAGGAGGGAGCTGCCGTTCCTCGCGACGGCTTGCGGCGACGAGAGCCGTTCGGTGAGAGCCTCTCGGCAGCGTGAGCGGTGAACGTGGCAACCTGTGCTGTGACCCAGCAGGGTGGAGTTACCACCCAGGGACCTGCAAGGCATCTGGCTACAGCAGAGATAGCAGACCTATCCGCGCGATACCTGATGCATACATACTCAAGGGCCATGATCGCGCCTGTGCGCGGGTCGGGCGCCCGGGTGTGGGACGCCGAGGGGCGCGAGTACCTGGACTTTCTCGGAGGCATCGCCGTGTGCGGGCTTGGGCACTGCCATCCTGCGGTTGTGGCTGCCATCCGGGAGCAGGCCGAAAGCTTACTCCACTGCTCCAACTTATACCTCATCGAGGCACAAGCGATTCTTGCCCGAGTTCTTTTGGATGGCAGCCCATTCGGCAAGGCGTTTTTCTGTAACAGCGGCGCGGAGGCAAATGAAGCCGCGATCAAGCTGGCCCGGAAGTACGCCAAGATGAAACACGGCGAGGGCCGCTACGAGATCATCACGGCATGGGGGTCATTCCACGGCAGGACTCTCGCCACGATCACTGCCACAGGGCAACCCAAGTACCAGAAGGGTTTCGAGCCGCTGCCCGCGGGGTTCAAGTATGTGCCTTTCAGCGATGTGACAGCCCTCGAGAACGCGATTACCCCTGAGACTGCTGCTGTGATGCTCGAGCCTATCCAGGGCGAGGGCGGGGTGCACGTGGCCGATGGCTCTTACTTCAAGAAGGTGCGGCAGCTTTGCGATGATAACGGCGTCCTGCTTGTTCTCGACGAAGTGCAAACGGGGATGGGGCGCACGGGAAAGATGTTCGCCTTTGAGCATTACGGCATCGAGCCTGACGCGGTGACGCTTGCGAAGGCTCTGGGCGGCGGCGTTCCGATCGGAGCTCTTCTCGCGAAGGACGAGGTCGCGGCCGCGTTCACGCCCGGCACCCACGCATCCACTTTCGGAGGAAACCCGCTGGCCTGCGCTGCGGCGCTGGCTGTGGTGAAGACCATCAAGGCGGAGGGCATAATCGAGCACGCCGCCGAGGCAGGCAGGTACTTCATGGGTAGGCTAGGCGTCCTCGCCGCAAGGTTCCCGCAAGTGCTGGAGGTCAGGGGCAAGGGGCTCATGATCGGCATGGAACTCGGGCGCGATCCGCAGGGCAAGATCCTGGCTCCGGCACGCGAGGTCGCCGCGGCATGCGCCGGCTGCGGCCTCCTGGTGAACGCCGTGAGCGACACAACTCTGCGGTTTCTACCGCCGCTCATTGTAAGCATGGCGGAGATCGATGAGGCTGCAGCAATCCTGGAGAAGGCGATGGCGTCAGTGTTTGCTGCCGGCACCTGAGCAATCGCGCGGCCTCCAGCGACCATTGCTGCTCAAGATCTGGCAGCCTGATGGCCCGGGCGCGGACTTGCGAGAGTGCGGTACATAGAAGCCCGCTGCAGGTGTGGTCCCGGAGAGAAGCGTGCTCGTGGAGAGCGGGCGCGAGGGAGGTGACGTAGCAGCCGAGGATCGTCTAACACAGTCCGGGCGTCATAGATAGGACCGAGGCTTAAGCGTGAGAGCGGAGCTTAAGTGCGGGGAAGGAGTTTTTTCCCCACGCTTGAATATATCACGGTGCGCCGTGGCAGATATAGCCACAGCCGGTGCAAGCTCTTAAAGAAGAAGGACGGTGTTAGATGTGACAGACGACCGCCAATACCTTTACGACGATGTTGCTCTCGGGATGACGGGGAAAAGCCTTCTCTCCATTCACGATCTCAGCATCGCGGAGGTCGAAAAGATCTTCGAGGTAAGTGCAGAGCTGAAGGAAGAGACCCGGGTCGGGGTGGAGCACCACCTGCTTCGCGGGAAGACGCTTGCCATGATATTCCAGAAGCCATCTACCCGCACGAGGGTATCGTTTGAGGTGGCCATATGGCAACTTGGCGGGTACGGGCTTTTCCTGAGCGCACAGGAACTCCAGCTCAGGAGGGGAGAGACCATTGCCGATACAGCGCGGGTGCTATCGCGCTACGTGGACGGCATTATGATACGCACGTTCGACCATAAAGATGTGGAGGACCTGGCCAGGTACGGCACGGTCCCGGTGATAAACGGCCTGACAGACCTTTTGCACCCCTGTCAGGTCCTGGCTGACTATTTTACCGTATATGAGAAAAGGGGCAGGACGAAAGGGTTGAAGATGGTTTACGTAGGGGACGGCAACAACGTAGCCCACAGCCTCATGTTCGGCGGCGCCAAGGTCGGCATGAACGTTACGGTGGCGTGTCCACCCGGTTACGAGCCTCTGCCTGAAATCGTGAGGCTTGCGCAGGAGGACGCGAAAGCGACCGGTGCCACCATCGAGGTCACCCACAGCCCGCGGGAAGCGGTGAAGGGCGCCGACGTAATATATACCGACGTGTGGGCGAGCATGGGTCAGGAAGCCGAGAGGGAGAAGAAAGCCCAGGCCCTCGCAGGCTACCAGGTCAACATGGATCTCGTCGAGGCGTCAGGGAACAACGACGTCATGGTCATGCACTGCCTTCCGGCGCACAGGGGAGAGGAGATCACCGACGAGGTGATGGATGGACGTCACTGTGTCGTGTTCGACGAGGCTGAAAACCGTCTTCACGTTCAGAAGGCCATCCTCGTCCTGCTCATGCAAGGGAGGAAGGCCGGTGAAAACCGCTCGCAAGGTTGTTCTGGCATACTCGGGAGGGCTTGACACCTCCGTTGCCATACGATGGATACAGGAGCGATACTCCGCTGATGTCATCGCGGTTGCCGTGGATGTCGGCGCCAAGAAGGATCTCGACTTCATCAGGGAAAAGGCCCTGAAGATCGGGGCGGTACGTTCGTATGTGATCGACGCGCGCAGGGAGTTTCTGGAGGACTACGCTTTCAGGAGCCTGAAGGCCAACGGGCTCTACGAGGGGAGGTACCCCTTGAGCGCGGCGCTGTCGAGACCGCTCATAGCAAAGGTGCTCGTTGACGTAGCCCGCAGAGAAGGCGCAGACGCCGTCGCACACGGTTGCACTGGCAAGGGGAACGACCAGGTGAGGTTCGATGTCTCAATATCCGCCCTTGACCCTGACCTTTCTGTGATCGCGCCCGTCCGGGAGTGGCCGATGTCGCGCGAAGAGGAGATCGAGTACGCGAAGGAGCGGGGCATTCCCGTCCCTGTGACCTCCAAGAGCCCGTACAGCATAGACGAGAACCTCTGGGGCAGGAGCATAGAGTGCGGAGTTCTGGAAGACCCGTGGCAGGAGCCGCCTTCAGACGCGTTCGCATGGACCTCTGACCCCGCCGATTGCCCCGACAGTCCTGCCTACGTAGAGATCGGGTTCGAGGCAGGAGCTCCGGTCAGCCTCGACGGCGTGCGGATGGACCCCGTGGAGATGGTTTCCAGGCTCAATATGCTTTCTGGCACCCATGGCGTTGGCCGGATTGATCAGATCGAGAACAGGCTAGTAGGCATCAAGTCCAGAGAGGTGTACGAGGCGCCTGCCGCGGTCGCACTCATCGCGGCCCACAGGGACCTGGAAAGCCTGACCCTCCCGCGCGAGACTTACCACATGAAGCAGATCATAGACCAAAAGTACGCTGAGGTAGCTTACTTTGGCCTGTGGTTCTCACCGCTTCGCGAAGCTCTCGACGCCTTCATCGAAAAGACCCAGGAGACGGTGACCGGCACGGTGCGCCTGAGGCTGTTCAAGGGGTCTGCCACGGTGGTCGGGCGCAAGTCTCCGTTCTCCTTGTACGATTACTCGCTTGCCACCTACGACAAGCATGATGCGTTCCGTCATGCGGCGGCGGAAGGGTTCATCGAGATCTTCGGGCTCCCGACGACTGTTGCCGCTAGGGTAAGAAGCAAGACGGGTGCCATATGCGGAGGCGAGGTTCTTGAAGCTGTGGGCGGGAAGGTTTGAAAAGGATACCGCGGGCGTGGTTGAGGCATTTACCGCGTCGATACCGTTCGACAGGAGGCTTTACCGGGAGGATATCGAGGGGAGCATCGCCCACGCCCGCGCGCTTG
>JBFMGS010000082.1:0-7774 GCA_040752635.1 Bacillota bacterium | reverse complement strand
ATAAGCACCACGACAGTCAAACAGGCCCTTTCGGAGTTAGTGCACGAGGGGCTTCTTTACACTGTTCGAGGGAAAGGCACCTTCGTTTCCCCGCCTCATTTCGCGATGAAATATGGAGAGACAACTTTGATCTCCGATGAGATGAGGCTTGCCACACGAATTCGGTCACTGGGACACCAATTTGCGGCCGAAGTGCTGTCAGTTGATCACGTGAAGAGTTCGAAGATGGTTTCCGGTTATCTCAGCATTCAGCCAGGTAGTGATGTACTCCGTATACGAAGGCTGAAGAAGGTCGATTCAGAGCCGATGCTGATAGAAACAACGTTCATCGCAACCGAGACTTCCCCATTGCTGGAAAACGAGGACCTTGGCCAGTCTCTTTTTAGACTCCTCTCAGAGAAATGCGGCATCACCTTGCGTAAGAGTAAGGAGACCTTCTGTCCTGTGTTCCTCGACACGGTTGAAGCAGAACTCCTGAACCAACGGGTCGGAGCTCTGGCTCTTCTTAATGAGCGCATTTCGTTTGCTGATACACCCACGCCGATCCTCTATGCTAAGTCGTTGATAAGGGGCGATATGTGCAAGACCTACATGGACCTGACAAACCTGAGGTCGATAAAGGACATGGTGTCAAATGCTTCTTCATTCTGATTGTTGGGGGGCTGTGCTATGAGCAAAGTGATTGTTCTCGTAGATGGGGAGCACTACCCAGCTGTTACGCGGGACGCAATCCAGGAGATCGGCCGGGCACACAAAGTTCTAGGGGCTGTCTTCCTAGGGGGCACAGAGAAAATCGGCTCTGAGAGTGATCTGTCGACGCTGGGGGTTCCGGTGATCCACACCCGTGATTACCTTGCCGGAATACGTCAAGCCATCCAGCAGTTTCGCCCACAAGAAGTTGTGGACCTGAGCGACGAGCCGGTTCTTGGGTACAAAGAACGCTTTGCCATTGCCAATGTGGTACTCGCGCACGGAGCAGCGTACTCCGGAGCTGACTTCAGGTTTAATCCGCCCGCACAGCACGTAACGGTAAGCAAGCCAAGCATTTCAGTCATCGGGACAGGCAAACGAATAGGGAAAACGGCGATCGGCGGGTACGTAGCTCGGACACTAGCCCGCGAGTTTCGACCGATAGTCGTAACGATGGGACGCGGAGGCCCCGCCGAGCCTGAGGTGATCTGTGGCGGCGAATTCGAGCTTACGCCCGAGTATCTGCTCTCCGTTAGTAAACAGGGGAGGCACGCCTCTTCTGACCATTTTGAAGACGCGCTGACAAGTCGTGTTACCACCGTTGGGTGCAGACGTTGTGGAGGCGGGATGTCGGGACAAACATATACATCAAACGTAGACAGAGGGGCCGCCATATCCGACAGCATTGACGGCGACATCGTGGTGTTCGAGGGTAGCGGATCGAGTATTCCATCTGTGCAGACCGACGCCCGCATCCTGGTAGCAGGGGCACATCAGCCCGTGGACTACATAGCGTCCTACCTGGGCCCTTACCGGGTAACTACTTCAAACCTGGTAGTTCTCACGATGTGTGAGGCGCAGATGGTGGAAGATAGTCAGGTTGAACGTATGGTGACTGTCATAAGCGAGCTAAATCCTCAAGCAAAGGTCGTGCGAACGATCTTCAGGCCCCGCCCGCTTGGAAACATCGCGTCCAAGAGAGTTGCCGTGTGCCTGACAGCACCGAAACGGGTTGCAAGCCTCGTGTCTGAATACCTGACACGTACGTTTGGTTGTGAAGTCGTAGGGCTTACATGTAACCTGGCCAACAGGCCGCTCTTACACAACGACCTCGCCCGGTTCGCACAACTGAGGCCTGACACGGTGATGACTGAGCTCAAAGCTGCAGCCGTGGACGTCGTAACCGCCTGGGGTCTTGAAAATGGCTTCGAAGTTGTCTACATGGACAATGAACCCATACCGGTTAACCCACAAGATCGCCTTGATCAGGAGATACTCGCACTTGCGCGCGCATGTATCAGCAAACACAAGGGTGTCGCGTGATAGGTATTCAAGGGGGGTGGGACTTCGTACCGGTTAAGGTGCATAGCTCGGCTTCTGAGGAAAGCAAAGTTAAAGGGAGGTTTGTGTCATGCGAAAGACGTGGGTTTTTGTAGCAGTTTTCCTACTGCTGATGGCGGTATCGACGAGTGGCATGGCTCAGACACGCGTTCTCCTATACACATCTGTGCCGCTTGAACTTGCGACGAAGTTTGCCGACGAGTTCATGAAGCAGTACAGCGACGTCAAAGTGGAGGTATATAGGGCGGGAAGCACTGATGTGATCAACAAAATCTGGGCGGAACACGAGGCGGGCGGAGTAAAGGCAGACCTGATATGGCTTGCGGACGCAGCTAGCTACTATACCTTCAAGCAAAAAGGACTTCTTCAGCCTTACAAGTCTCCCGAAGCCTCGTACATACCCGAGGGGGTAAAGGATCCAGAGGGCTACTTCACGGGGGCACGCATAATTAACATGATCATAGGGATTAACACAAACCTCGTGAAGGACAGGTCTACAGTCAAGGGATGGGATGATCTGCTAAGACTTGGTTCCAAGGCAGCCATGGCCAATCCCCTCTATTCGGGATCGAACTTCATGGTGACAGCGGCTTTTGTTAAGAAGCAGGGCGGCTGGGCGTGGTTCGAAAAAGCACGCAAGAACGGTGTTCTGGTTTTGAGAGGAAACTCTGACGTTGCGAGAGGACTCGCGGCAGGAGAGTACGCCGCTGCAATGGTACTGGACTACATGGTTTATGAGCTCAGACAGAAGGGAGCCCCGGTGGACATTGTGTGGCCGGAAGACGGCGCCGTGTCTATTGCAAGCCCGATCGCCATCACCTCGAACAGTAAGAACCCTGCCGGAGCGAAGCTGTTTATTGATTTTCTGCTATCCAAACGCGGCCAGGAGCTCATGGTAAGAGACGGGGTGATCCCGGTGAGGCCGGATGTTCAGCCCCCGTCGGGGATGCCCACAGCCGACAAGATCAAGATGATACCCATTCCGTTCGAATGGGCAGCCGAGCACACTGCCGAAATACGGGAAACCTTTGAGCGAATAGTACTTCAATAACTGCAGTGCATGACTTGGGGTGGCGGCTTCCCGAAGCGTCACCCCAGGTCGTGTGGTTGTTAGGAAGGAGGCTTGAGGCCATTGGATGTTACCTCGGCCCGACGAGCATGGTTACCCAGGCGATACGCGCTTGATGTAAGACACGCGCTTCTCCTCATCACCGGGTTATTCTTCTTCGTTATCATTCTTTATCCCTTGGGTCATGTGTTGTACAGGAGCCTTGTTTCCAATGGCCTTCTATCTCTGGCCAACTACCGCGCAGTTTTTCTCACGCCTGCGAACTATAGAGCGCTATGGAACTCCATCTGGGTGTCAACATGTAGCACGGTCATAGCGATGGCCGTGGGCACGTTGTTGGCGCTGCTGGTAGTAAGGACCGACATACCTTGTAAGAGCTTTCTAAAGATCCTTCTCCTGCTCCCGTATGGGATTCCACCCTTCATAGGCGCAATCGCATGGACGCAGCTTTTCGGGCCCGCGGGATACATATCAAAGCTGTACACAGCTCTGACAGGCGCAGGTCAAGTGCCGTGGAACGTGTACAGCCCCGGCGGCGTCGTCCTGGTACTTGCCGTATATCAGTTCCCCGTAGTGTTCATAACGGTCAGCGGCGCACTGGGGCGAATAGACACAACCTTGGAGGAGGCCGCACGAATAGCAGGAGCGGGACTAGTTCGTACTATGTGGGACATCACTGTTCCGCTCGTAACTCCTGCAATACTTGCGGGAAGTCTCCTGGCTTTTGTCGGCTGCATATCGAATTTCGGTATACCGGCACTCTTAGGATTCCGCTCTCGCTTCTTCGTTCTCACTACCCGCATATACTCGGCACTCTCGATCCCAAATATACCTCTTGCTACGGCGATGTCTGTAGTGCTCACAGGCGTCTCTGCGGCGGCGCTCGTGTTCCAGCGAAGGCTAGAGAAGGGCCAGCAGAAGTATACCCTGATTGCGGGAAAAAGCGTCAACCCCCAAACCATAAATCTCCGGGGATGGCGGATGCCGGTGCTCATGGCAACGATCTCGATAGCGTTCTTCTTGAGCGTTACCCCAATTGTGTCCATGCTAATAACGTCTGTTCTCAACTACTGGGGGGCCCCCTTGAGTCTAGCCAGCATGACGCTCGACCACTACAAGTACATCGCGCGGCTTGACATGGTCAGAAGGGCGTTTGCGAATAGTTTATTCCTCGGAATTGCCAGCGCCACTATTACCATGGCCGTAGGCACTTTTGTCTCGTATATGTCGGTCAGGGGAAAACTCCGCTCTGCCGCGATACTTGATCTTCTCGGAACGGTTCCGTACGCGCTCCCGTGCACAGTAATCGCGATTGCGATGATCCTGACGTGGTCAAGAGGCCCAGTCGTTTTGTATGGCACAATCTGGGTGATGCTCGCTGCTTACTTGGTAAGGTACATGCCATTCTCGATAAGGACCACGAACGCCACACTCAAGCAGGTTCACCCCTCCCTTGAAGAGGCGGCGCGTGTTTCAGGTGCCGGGTGGCTCCAAGGTATGAGAGACGTAGTGTTGCCGCTAACGAAGCCGGGCCTCATCGCGGGGTGGATCCTGGTTTTCATGCCTGCTTTTCGAGAGTTAACTATGTCGATTCTGCTTTGGTCCCAGGGAACCGAAACTATAGGAGTAGCCATCTATAACATGCAAGATGCGGGGTATACTCAAATCGCCGCAGCGCTCTCCACAATTGTCCTGCTTGTCATCCTGGCGGGGAATATCCTCGTGCGGCGGCTGTCACGCGGACGGATTGGGCTGTAGACCGGAGGTGGCTCATGTGCAGGAAAGAATCCGCGTCAATCACCTGTCAAGAAAGTTCGGAACGGTTTTAGCCGTTGATGATGTGAGCTTCGAAATAAGGGAACATGAGTTTTTCTCGCTACTAGGTCCCAGCGGCTGTGGAAAGACCACAACCCTGAGGTGTATCGCGGGTTTGGAGCAACCTACAGCGGGCGAGGTTTATATCGGAGGGGTGCTCGTGACCTCGGTTGCCGATGGTGTGCTTGTGCCACCCGACAAGCGTGCCATTGGCATGGTGTTCCAGAACTATGCGGTGTGGCCTCACATGACTGTTGAGCAAAACATCTCGTACCCTCTCAAGCTTGCCCGGGCACCTAGGGAAGAGGTCAAGCAGAGGACAGACAAGGTCCTGGAGATGCTGCAGTTACGTGGCCTGGGCAAACGCTATCCTGCGGAGCTTTCCGGAGGCCAGCAACAGCGTGTCGCTCTGGGAAGAGCGCTTGTGACCAACCCCGAGGTCTTGCTCTTAGACGAACCATTGTCGAACCTTGATGCGAAATTGCGCGAGCAAATGAGATTCGAACTCAAAGATCTCCAAGAAAAGACGGGAATTGCAATTCTATACGTTACGCACGACCAAATCGAAGCCATGGCGATGTCGGACCGCGTGGCAGTCATGAACAACGGCATTATCGTACAAGAAGGTAAACCGCATGAGATATATCAGCGTCCGGCTAACAAGTTCGTTGCGGACTTTATCGGAACCATGAATTTCTTGCAATGCCAAGCGATAGAAAGCCACGGCGACTCTGTTAAAGTGCGGCTTCAAAGCGGGGACGTAGTCGATGTCGGCTATCAAGGCAGTATCAGAGGCAAATGCCTCCTCGCGGTGAGGCCGGAGGATGTAGTCTTGTCACGCGAATCAGGGCTGAGGTGCCAGGTTGAAGTGGGGATATTCCTGGGGAGCTTTACTGAGTACAGGGTTAGGGTGGGCAACGATGCGCTAAGGGTGCAAACTAGCATCGGAGCACAATTCCAACCAGGGGAGACGGCATTCTTACAGATCGAAAAGGGTCTGCTATTCCAATAAGACTGAAAGCAATTCATACTGATGGTAGTTCGGAGGGACTGCGGGTGACGGGAATTAGGCAACTTGCTGCTGTATTGCGCGAACGCTACGCTTGCGGGGACCAGGATTACTGGATGACACCCCTGGTCAGGAGGGAGTCAGATGTCCCGGTAGGCCGCATTTGCGATGGGGATGTTGTAGTTTTTTGCTGCCGCAGGGGTGACCGTGAAACGCAACTGACAGAGGCGTTTACTGACCCACGTTTCGACCAGTTTCCGATAGTCGAATTTCGCGACCTCAGTTTCATCCCTTTTGTCTTGTATCATGAGAAGTTCTCGCACCTTACCCCGGTATTTCCGATTCTACGCCCTGACAAAACATTTGGTGAAGTGCTCAGCAGGGCAGGCCTCAAGCAGTTGAGGGTCGCGGAATCCGAGAAGGCCGCACATGTGACATTCTTCTTCAATGGAAGGCGCGTGGATCCGTTCGTCGGCGAAGATAGAACGGTTGTCCCTAGCCCGCCCTCATCACTGTTCTTGGAAAAACCGGGCACGAGCACTGCAGAAGTGGCAGCTAGAGTTGAGGAGGCTATCGAATCTGACGAGTATGACTTCATCTTGGCCAATCTGGCCGCCGGTGATATCATCGGCCACCTTGACAGCTGGGACGCGAACGTCAAGTGTGCAGAAGCAGTGGACCATGCCTTGGGTAGAATTTGCGAAGCCGCCCTCAAGAAACGCGGGTACTGTGTCGCCGTGACCGCGGACCACGGTGTGCTGGAACGCGCGCGCCATTCGGACGGAACCCCGAGCCTGGAGCACACATCGTCCCTCGTTCCATTTGGTCTCATATGCGAGGGCTTGACCAAAGCAGACACCGTTATTGCACAAGGAAGAAGCCTCGCGGACGTTGCCCCCTCTCTTCTTGAGATGATGAAGTTGCCGATCCCCGCCGAGATGACGGGTAAGTCGCTCATCAAGCATACGGGGGCTTCATATAAATGCGTTCTCGTTGTGCTTGATGGATGGGGAGTCGGCTCGGACGACCCGGAAGTAAACCCCATTGCTAGAGCACACACCCCCATGATGGACACCATCATGAGAAACTATCCCTTCGCACCTTTGTCAGCCTCGGGTCCGGCAGTCGGCCTTCCGAACGGACGCGCCGGTAATTCCGAGACGGGCCACTTAACACTTGGGGCAGGGAGAATGATCCCGCAAGACGAGTTGAGGATTCAAAGGGCGGTTGAGGATGGAACGCTCGCAAACAGCGAGACTCTCAGCTCTGCCTTTCGCCTACTTCGTTCGCGGAATGGTAAACTTCACGTAATCATGCTCCTATCCGAGAAGAGTTCGCACGGCAACATCAATGAAGGCCTTGCGGTGGTGGGGGCTGCCAGGGCCTGCGGGGTAAAGGACATCTACGTACACCTCATCCTCGACGGGCGCAGTAGCCCGCCCCAGGGCGCGGCAGACCTTCTTAGGCTGCTCGAACGGGAAGAATCAAAAGAGAGTGCCCGCGTGTCTGTAGTCACGGCAATTGGGAGAGCATATGCTCTCGACCGCAGTAAAAGCTATCGAGAGAAAACGCAATTAGCCTACCGCGCCCTAGTCTGGGGCGAAGGCAGGCCGTTTTGAAGTCTTGCCCGCTTCGTCACGCGGCCTGAGCTTTTCACCGAAGGTGTCACCCCACATGCCGCATTCTCCCCCTTATCTGTGCTCTATCGACCCGGGGCCGAGGACACAGTATCGTGTACAGAACTTGGTGAATCGCTATGCTGCGCGCCTTGCTTTGCGGAAGGTCAGCAACTGCAGGCTTGCGCTCCCCTGTGGGGGAGAAAGACTTTCAGTCCCCTCGTGATCCCATCG
>JBFMGS010000081.1:0-7775 GCA_040752635.1 Bacillota bacterium | reverse complement strand
CCCTCGGGCTCATACCCGATTATGTAGACTCGCGTCTTGATGGGAACGAGTTCGAAGAGTTCCTCGACGTCCTCGTTGAACATCCTGATGCAGCCGGCGCTGGCAGCGCCGCCTATGGACCACGGCCGGTTCGTGCCGTGAATTCCGTAACCGCCCCAGGGGACGTTCAGGCCCATCCAGCGCGTTCCGAACGCCCCGCCCGGTGCGTAATCCTTCTCGATAATGGTGAACTCCCCGACCGGCGTCGGGGTATGCCATTTGCCGATCGCTATCGGGTACTGCTTTACGACCTTATCGCCAGCGTATAAGGTCAAGGTCAACTTGGTTACGTCAACGACGATCTTTCGCTCCCCGTCCGGGATCTCAGCAAGCGCGGGAAGGGTGCGCGAAGGGCCAGTCGCCATCCGAAGCCATATATCCGGGGTAACGGTGCCGTTCGGTTCCAGGCTCATGGCGCGCTGGAACTCCCGGACCGCCGCGTCCGTAGACGGGCCGAACACCCCGTCTATCTTGCCGGCAAAGAAGCCGAGCGTCCGGAGGCGATCCTGAAGCTCAGCCACGTCGTGTCCTTTAAGGTGTGGCGTGACCAGGTGTAGAGTCCGGTTGGTCTCACCGCAGTTGGGGACCACAATCCTGTAGCGACGCGGGGTGTCTTGCGGGTAGGCGGGTCTGGGAGCAGCGGGCTGGGGAGTGCCGAGAACATTGCCACACCACGTAAAGACAAAAACAAGGACAGCGGCGACGCATAGCAAGCGCCGATCTTTCGCTCTTCTTCCATGCCCGGCTACACTTGCACGCCTGCCTGCGGCGCTCGCTCTCTCGCTCGTTCTCTCACGTACCACGGTGCTCACTCTCCGCCCGGTTCCCCGGCAACCTTTCACAGCACGGTGCTTCCACAGGCGCTACAGTTGACATCCTCTCAGTCCCCTCGAAAGGGACGAGCTTCCACCAGGGTGCCATCTCTTCACCTGAGCCGTATTAAGACGAATGTCGTCAGCGGTCTCATCCCGACCCCATGAATGGGTCGGGTCTTCGCACACCCGCTCATAAATCTATGAGGCTGCAGCCTCTTGCATGAGTGGTGCTCCCCGAGCGCCTGCGAGCGGTAACGTGTGAGCAATGGGGCTTTGGGCTTCCCACGGAAAGCGGGCCGGGGACCTCGTAAAGCCAGGTGGGCAAGTAGAAAGCCGCGTCATCACTACGTCAGGGGTAAAACGTAGATTGAACAACGGCGGGAAGAACAACGCGGAAAGAAGGACGGGGAAGAACCGAGAAGGAAAGTGATGCGATTCAGCGAATTTCTAATCGGGATACAACCCGCACATGAGCATCAGGAGGTGGTGTGCTGCAAAAGGTGGGTCCAGCATAGATCCGAAAGGAAGATCCAGAAGGGGGTGATGTACCGGTATAAGGGCATGGTTCTTTTCCGCTTGCATGTGTTCCGCTATCGTGTTGGGTTCTGGCTTCTTGTGACAGAGATCCCCGGAAACTGACCACTTCTTCCAGCCGCCACTCCGGGTCGTGCACAGGCTGGGCAGGTGGCACCCGCGAAGCTGGGCGGGGCCGGGGCCGGTGGCAGGCGCTATCCAGGGTCAGCATACACCGGGGAGGCCGCGAAATGCGAATCGGAAATGCAAGGAGGAAGGAGAATGAATTCTGTTGTTGCCCTGCTGATCGGATTTGCAGTTGCGCTTATCGGATATTACTGGTACGCCCGGTATATTGACCAGAAAGTCATACAGGCAGATCCTAAGAAGGCCACCCCGGCCAAAATGTACATGGATGGCGTGGATTTCATACCCACCAGCAAGCACGTGCTTTTTGGGTACCAGTTCAAGTCCATCGCGGCGCTTGGGCCCGTGCTCGGCCCGATTATCGCTCTACAGTGGGGCTGGTTGCCCGGCCTGCTCTGGATTCTTCTCGGGACGTTCTTTATAGGGTGGATACACGACTACTCCAGCGCGATCATCGGCCTGCGCAACGACGGCGAGACTTTCGGCGCGCTAAGCTACAAGCTGATATCTCCCAGAGGGCGCGTCATACTTCTAAGCTTTATGTACTTCTACCTCCTCCTCATCGTTTCAGCTTTCGGCAGCATAGTCGCGAACATGCTCAAAGGAACGCCCAGCGTGCCGTTTGCCATCCTGGCGCTGATGGCTGTGGGTCTCCTGTCCGGGTATCTGATTTACAAGAGAAAAATGGACATTCTCTTTGTGACGGTCTTGATGGTGGTACTGTCCCTCATTGCAATATGGGCCGGCACGGCGCTCCCCATCACGGGCTCATTCGCGGTGTGGGTGGTGTTCGGGCTCCTGTTCAGCTACATCGGGGCGGTGCTCCCGATCTGGAGCTACACCCAGCCCATTAACTACATCTCGTTCTACCTGGTCGCCCTCGGTATGCTGGGCGCGGTTATCGGGATACTTGTAGGGCACCCCAATTTCAGCGTGCCGGTCTTCACCACCTACACGATCGGGGTAGGACCGCTGTGGCCGATACTGTTCGTCACCATCGCGTGCGGCGCAATCTCTGGCTGGCACAGCCTTGTGTCGTCGAGCGGCACGGCAAGGCAGCTCGAGAATGAGACTGACACGCGCTACGTCGCGGGCGGCTCTATGTTCATGGAGATGGTTTTGGCGCTCATCGCCCTCATAATCGGGGCGGCCACCTTTGCCTCGTTCCAGGACTACGGTGCCAACCTGAAGGCTCTTGGTCCGGCAGGTATCTTCGCGACGGGGCTCGGCGCTCTCCTCGCCAAACTGGGGATAAGCGCCACCTTCGGGAAAGCCTTCGCCGGGGCGATGCTCGTCATCCTCGCCATCACCATCATGCAGCTTGCCGTCAGGTTCATGAGGATCGCAACGGCGGAGCTCGCGCGCGAAGGCTCGGCGCTGCTTCGTAACACCTACGTCGGCGCGTTCATAGCGGTGCTGCTCGCCTACATCCTCGTGATGACAGGCACGTGGAGCTACATCTGGACCCTGTTCGGCGGCTCGAACCAGCTCATGGCGGCGCTCGCGCTGATGCTCGTGTCCATATGGCTGGCGAAGGAAGGCAAGGCCTGGTACTTCACGTTCTTCCCGATGCTCTTCATGCTCGTAACAACTATCGCTGCACTCGCTCTTACCATCCGGAACCTCATCATAGCTGCGTCGAAGCTGTCAGCGGGCACTCTCAACCCGCCTGCCGGCCAGAGCGTGAGCGTGGCTGTAGGTGGCAATATCATCTCCGCTGCAATAGCTATATTCCTGATCATTGCCGCACTTATCCTCGCATACGACGGTCTTGGCATGTTCGCAAAGGCCAGGGCGGGTAAGCTCGGGAAGGCGCCGGTAGCGCCCGGGGCCAAGGCGTAAGGCTGAACCGCGTTGCGGCCCGTTCCAGGCCCAGGGGCCGCCTGCGACGAGGGGTTTCACACCGGCACCGTGACGACAAGCGCCGCGCGTGCCGCGTGCCGGGCAGGCGGCCCCGGCAGGCCCAGGCCCGCTCGGGCGATGGTGCACGATAATTGCCTTCTACCTGGGCAACGGCGCGCAGTGGACGTGCTGCACCTCGTCTGGAAGGTGCCTCGATGGCGCGATGGTGCCGCGATGGAAGGAACGCTGCGTATTATAAGGGAAAGGATCCCACGGAGGTGTTGGCATATGAGTTCTCCCGAAGATAAGTCTGAGGCCGGCAAGGGTAGGCCGACCGGGCGGGGCGGCGGCCTGCTCCAGGCCGCCAAGGAGTTCATCTACGGGATGGCGGCCCATGACATGGCCAGGTTCGCCCTGAAGACCCGGTCCAGCATGGAGCATCTCTTCATCCTGATCACCATGGGCGACATGCTTGGAGTCCCGATCCTCCCGCCCTACTATTCGCTACGGCTGCTGCCGTACGTGGTCCCGCAGATATCCACGTGGAAGCGGAGGATGCTCCGGGAAAAGGACTTGATGGATGCTATATTCTAGCCCCGTCGCCCCACCGGACGCACACTGGAGGTGAGCTATCCCCGTGTCGTTGGCAAAGTTCTTCGAAGACTACCCTGACGTAAGGTACATCATGTACGGCGGCAAGGGCGGCCTGGGCAAGACCACTTTCTCAGCCGCCACAGCATATTACCTTGCCCAAAAAGGCTACAAGGTGCTCGTTTTCTCCGTGGATCCACAGGCGTCTCTATCCGACATATTCGAGAGGAACATCTTCGGGCAGGGCGAGGTTGAGATCCTGCCCAACCTCTATGCCTGCGAGATCGATGCAGACAGGCGGATAAAAGAGTACCAGGACGAGATCCGGCAGAAGATCCGCGACATGTACGGCTTCGAAGAAGTCCCCGAGGAAATAGAGAACTACATGCAGGCGGCCTCCGCGGAGCCTGCCATGGAAGAAAGCGCCATCTTCGACGAAGTCGTGAACATCGTGGTAAAGGGGGGTTACGATTACTACATATACGACCTCGTCCCGCTGGGACACGCTCTCTACTATCTCAGCATGGCTTCGGTATATGACCAGTGGATCAGCAAGATCACGCGCCTTCGCGAGCAGATGCGTGAGTACGACCAGATCATGGCGACGGTGAGGCGCGAGAAGGAGGTTCAGGAAGACCAGATCCTGAACGAGCTGCAATACATCAAGAACCGGATCAACGCTTCGTCCGGCATCCTGACGGACTCGAAGAGAACGGCCTTCTTCTTCGTGCTGACGCCCGAGGAGATGATCATACTCGACACGCGCAAAGCCGCCGAGATGTTCGCCAGGTTCTCCGTGCCCATACGCGGGTACATCGTGAACCGCGTGGTGCCGGGTGAGCTCCTCCAGGAGAACATCCCGGAATACCTGCGCAACAGGATCAATATGCAAAAGGGGTTTCTCGAGCAGATAGAGAGGGATTTTGGCCAAAAGGTGCTTGCGCGGGTGCCCGAGCTCGAGAGCGACGTGCGGGGCCTTCCGATGATCGAGAAGATGGCCCGCGTGATGTTCGGGGGGTGGTAGAAGTGGCACAACAGGCTGTCAATGCTGCCGAGACTGCACAGGGCTCGATGACAGGCTTCCTCGCGGCACGCCCGGGGCTGAAATACATTTTCTTCGGCGGGAAGGGCGGCGTCGGGAAGACCGTGATGGCGGGCGCTGCGGCGTGCTGGTTCGCAAAGCAGGGCAAGCGGACGCTGCTCGCCTCCACGAACCCCGTCCACTCCCTGAGCAGCCTGCTCGGGCAGGACGTCTTCGGGAGCCCGAAGCCGGTCGAAGGCGTGCCGGGCCTTCACGCGTACGAGATCGATACCAAAGAGACAATCGAGAAGTCCAAGCGCGAGATAAGCGAGAAGATCCGGGTGTTCCTCAAGTTCGCGGATATCCCGACCAAGGCCGAGGACTTCGTAGAGACCGCCACCATGAACCCGGCCTTCGAGGAGTCGGCCATGTTCGAGAACATGATCAACATCATGTTCAAGGACGAATACGAGGTGTACGTGTTCGACACAGCCCCCACCGCCAACGCAAGGCGGCTTCTGGGTATGTCCCAGGTCTACTCCCTTTGGGTGAACAAGATGCTGAAGAGCCGCGAGGAAGCCACGGCGCTGAGGAAAGCCCTATCCTTTCGCAAGAAGGAGGAGAAGGACCCCCTTCTCGATTACCTGCTGTCCTTCCGGGACCGCATAGGGCACGCGCGTGATCTCCTGTGCGACCACGACAAGACCGCGTTCTTCTTCGTGACGCTCCCGGAGGCGCTGCCAATCGCGGTGATCAGGCGGTTCATCGGCTGGTTCAATGACTTCGGCATCCCGGTCGGCGGCGTGATCGTCAACGGCGTGATAAGGGCCGAGGACCTTTCCGAAGGCACCTCGCAGTTCGTGCTCAACCGCGTGGAGATGCAGAAGAACTACTTAAAGCAGATATACGAGACGTTCCCCGACGTGCGCGCGGTCGTCCCCCTTTTCGAGACCGAGGTGCGCGGCGTGCCGATGATCATGCGCGTGGCGGAGGCGCTGTTCCAGGAGGAGTGTGCGTAATACATAAGCGGACCTCAACAACACAGCACGGAGCCAGGCCGTTCCCCTAAAGCCCGACGGGTTAGGTCATAGCCTGCCGGCCTCATGGCACAACGGCTGGCCAAGCTTCACACAAGCCGCGGAAGGGCGGCCCTCCTTGCCCGGAAGGACCGCCCTTTCCAATAGACCCCGTCAAGTCCGCACCCTGTGTGCTGCCCAGCGCGCCTGTTAGGGTGTCCTAATAGTAGGAGAATATGTCACTCCACTTCGTATCCCAGTCAAATTGTAGCCAATCGTAGTTTGCGTCCGGTGACCCAGCAGGGTCTGGAATGTAGATGGAAAGCCCCTTGCCGGTGGAGCTGCGCGGGGCATACACTGACGACGAGCTGATCCAGGACTTCACGGCATCGCAGGCGCTAGAGATTGCAGCCTTGGCTCCCGACGAAATTCCTCCATATATGTTCACTCTGGTCTTGAGCCCGTCAACGTACTCATATATGTCGTAGAAGCTATAGTTGCCGATAGATCCGTAACGTGTGGCGTCGCTCATTGCGTCAATCATAGCCTGGTTTATCGCGGCTGCCTCAGCGCCCCCTGGCCGAAGGTAACTTATTAGGATGTCTTTCAAGTCCCTTATGGCCATGGCTACGTCATCCGCATAAGACAGCCAAAAAGCAGACTGGGTTGCAGAGCCGCCGTGGCGAGCCAGGTAGGTGTCCACGATGTCCTTGGCTAGGTTCCATGCCGACCTATCTGGGTTCGCGCAAAGCTGCGCCAGGGCATTCTGGTACTCCCAGCCGTCGGCTGGCTCGGTCTCCTCTGATCCGACCATTATGTCAGCAAGGTTCCGAAACTCGTATGCCACTTCAATCATCTGCATGACGCAGGCATCTAGGCCAATGATATCGAGATGCGGCAGCCCGTCGAGGGCTTTGGGGACCTGGTCTATGTCCAACCATGTGCCGGTGTCGTCACCACAGACCGCCCGAGTGGTTACGCGTGACGGTCTCATCATGGTCCAACCATTGCCGTGGTTCCACAGCACGAGCATGTAGTGCTGCGCAGGATAGTAAGTGACCACCCACTGTACGAAATCCCGCAATTCATAAGGATCGCCCATGTCTATTTCGTTGTCGGTGCCGTCAGGGCCGAACCAGTATACCACTGGGGAGTTGACTGCAGACAGATTGGGATCCTGCCTTATGTAATAGCGGCGAGCGCCTTTCCACTGGCCCATTACCCCAGTCGCGACGCCGGGCCTGTCAATCTGTACTAATATGTTTACATCATTGTTCGAGCCGAGGAGTTCCATCTCGTTGACGTCTTCCAGCGCTGCCGAGTCTAAGTCGTTGTCGGCGCACATGTACACCATGATTGTCCATTTCTTGGGCAAAATGCTGCCTGTAAGCGGGTTCACGGCGGTGACTCTCCCGGCAGTCACCTGAACCCCCACGTTTAGCGTGTAAGAACCATATACGATAGTTATGGTTTGGTAGCCCGGTGATACATTGTCAACCCTGAAGTACCCCGAGGCGTTGGTGGTCGCCACATTGCTCGAGCCTGTCACCGTAACCGTTGCGCCTGCGCATGGCACGTACCCCTCGGGTGGTTCGGGCACGGGCGCTATCTTGAGGTTACCAAAAGCCCGGCCCTCGGGTTTAAATACGTAACCGTCCACGGATCCCGTCGCCAGTCCCCCGCCGCCGAAGCACCCGGTCAGCGCAAGCCCGGCTACCGCAAGAACGGCAAGGGCTATACCTAAGTGCAGAGCGTGACTCCTCCATCCGTCCTTCATGCCAAAACCCTCCT
>JBFMGS010000080.1:0-8098 GCA_040752635.1 Bacillota bacterium | reverse complement strand
CGCACGACGATGTTGACTATCTTCCCGGGAGCGTAGATCTCCTTAACGATTTGCTTGCCGGCTATATGCCGGGCCACCGTGCCGGCCTCCCTGGCCGCGGCAAGGATCTCCTCTTCGGGGGCGTCCCGGTTCACCTGGATGGTTCCGCGTAGCTTCCCGTTCACTTGCACCGGCAAAGTCAGCAGGTCTTCCGTCACCTTATCAGGGTCGTACTCGGGCCAATTCGCAGTAAACGCGCTGCTATCGTGCCCGAGCCGTCGCCACAGCTCTTCCGCTATGTGCGGCGCGAACGGGGCGACGAGAAGCACCAGCGTCTCGAGGCTCTTCCTGTCCACGCTACCGTTTTCCTCGGCGTAGTCGTTCAGGAAGTTCACGTAAGACATCAGGGCGCTCACGGCGGTGTTCAGTTTGAACGCCTCGAGCCTCTGGGTCACCTCCATCGCCGCGCGGTTACGCTCGCGTTCGAGCACGGCTGACGGCCTGCCGCAGGCATCCCGGTGCGCGTTCACCAGATTCCACACCCTGTTCAGGAAGCGGTACATGCCCTCTATCCCGTTGTCGTTCCATTCCGAGTCAAGCTCGGGGGGACCGATGAAAAGCTCGTAGAGCCTGAGAGAGTCGGACCCATACTTTTCAACCATCTCGTCGGGGCTCACGACGTTCCCTTTCGACTTACTCATCTTGGCCCCGTCCTTGTAGATCATGCCCTGGTTGAAGAGCCTTGCGAAGGGCTCGTCAAACCCTATCGCCCCTATGTCGTACAGGAACTTGGTGTAGAACCTGGAATACAGCAGGTGCAGGACAGCGTGTTCCACGCCGCCCACGTACAGATTCACCGGAAGCCAGGCGTTGGCCTTCCGGGGGTCGCAGAGCGCCCTGTCGTTTCTGGGGTCCACATACCTGATGAAGTACCAGCAGGACCCGGCCCACTGGGGCATGGTGTTCGTCTCGCGTTTCGCGGGGCCGCCGCAACTGGGACAGGTAGTGTTCACCCACTCGGATATCGCCGCGAGCGGCGACTCGCCGGTGCCTGTGGGCTCGTAGCGCTCCACGCGCGGGAGCGTGACCGGCAGATCTTCCTCGGGCACGCCGACCTCGCCACACCTTTCGCAGTGCACTATGGGGATGGGCTCGCCCCAGTACCTCTGGCGCGAGAAAACCCAGTCCCTCATCTTGTAGTTGACGGTGAAGCGACCTTTGCCCTGCTTGGCCAGCTTCTCTGTCACGGCCCGCTTTCCTTCCTCAGAGCTCATCCCGTCGAACTCTCCGGAGTTGACCATCACGCCATACGCTACTTCCGCCTGCTCAACAGGCAACTCGGCTGCCTTCTTCATATCCTTCCGTGCAAGCTCCTCCGGAGCGATTACCCTAGGGATGGGAAGCCCGAACGCTACAGCGAACTCGAAGTCCCGCTCATCGTGTGCGGGAACCCCCATGACCGCGCCGGTTCCGTAGTCCATCAGCACATAATCGGCGATCCAGATCGGCAGGCGCTCTTTGTTGATGGGATTGATGGCGTACCCGCCGGTGAACACCCCGGTCTTTTCCTTTGTCAGCGCCATGCGGTCCACGGCGGACCTGGCAAGAGTGCGTTCGACGTAGTCCTCGACCGCCTTCCGCCTGTCGGGGGTGGTGATCTTCGGTACGAGCGGGTGCTCGGGCGCGAGAACCATGTAGGTCGCCCCAAACAGCGTGTCCGCCCTTGTCGTGAACACCGTGATAGTTTCGTCGATTCCTTCAACGTCGAACGTGATCTCCGATCCGTAGCTTCTGCCGATCCAGTCGGCTTGCATCTTCTTGACTTTCTCAGGCCAGTCGAGCTTATCGAGATCTTCGAGCAGCCTGTCGGCATAGGCCGTTATCTTCAGCATCCACTGGACGAGGTTCTTCTTAGTAACCCTTGTCCCGCAGCGTTCGCATTCTCCGGCCACGACTTCCTCGTTGGCGATGCCCGTCTTACAGCTCGGACACCAGTTGATGGGCATCTCTTTGCGGTAAGCGAGCCCTTTCTCGAACATCTTCAGGAAGATCCACTGGGTCCACTTGTAGTAATCGGGGTCGCTGGTGTTGATCTCGCGCTCCCAGTCGTACATGGCCCCCATGTCGTGGAGCTGACGCTTGAACGCTTCGATGTTCCGGGCTGTGGACACCGCCGGGTGAATGCCCTTCTTGATGGCGTCGTTCTCCGCGGGAAGCCCGAACGCATCCCAGCCCATCGGATGCAGCACCGCGTAACCCTGCATCTTCTTGTACCGGCTCCAGGCGTCGCTCAGAACGTAGCCCCGCCAGTGCCCGACATGAAGCCCAGACCCGGACGGGTAGGGGAACATATCGAGGCAGTAGAACTTGGGCTTGTCACCCGACTCGTCGGTGAGGTTGGCCCCCGTCTCCTCCCAGAACCTCCGCCATTTTTGCTCTATGGCCTGGTGGTCGTACCTTTCGGCTCTCTCCGTTGCTATTTGCGCAGCCATCTGTCAACCTCCCTCAAAACAAACCACCCCGTCTCCTCTCAAGAGACGGGGGTCACAACTATCCCTCGCGGTACCACTCTGTTTGGCCGAGTTCTCGGCCCACTCGTCCGGGCGACGGCAAGACTCCTTCTTACACTGCGAATGGACTTGCTCCAGCGCAAATGGGCTTGCCGATGCCCTCCCCATCTAACGGTGGGACCCGTCGCGGCCTACTGGTGCAAGGGGCCCGCGGCCCGCAATGCCGTTCGGCGCGAAGCTCCCGGGCGAGTCCAGCAACGTCTCGGTTACCGCCTTTCACCAGACGGCAGCTCTCTAAAAACCTTGAGCGCGCCTACTTTCCCCGTTCATGGCCTTTTCTTGTTTATGTTTTGCCTCGTTGCTCTATATTATAGCATCCCTCTCGAGGGCAGGCAATATTGGTCTCGCCCTACCCCCGCAGGGTGAGCGGACCTACGCCAAGCCCAGAAGCCGCGGGATGAGGAGCGGGATGTCAGCAAAGAACGTGATGAGGAACAGCACAATCACCTCTGCCACGATGAACGGCCATATTGCTTTACTCAGCTGTTCCAGGGTAAGCTTGGGGATCTCGCTCGGGGTCCCCGGCGTGCCCGGCGAGATCATCCCGGGAGAGCTCCTCTCTGTAATGGCGTTATTTACCGCCTCGGTCCGGGTGCGTCTCATCGCTCGCATAGGACCGACAGGCGAGGGAGTACGTCACAGAGCAGCGTTCATGACTATCATTAACGCAAAGCCGATCACCACCCCATACGTAGCGATAGCTTCGTTTCCATGCTTGTGCGACTCTGGAATCAGCTCGTCTGAAGCGACATATATCATGGCGCCGGCCGCAAACGCCAGCCCGAAGGGGAGGACGCTATCCGCAAGCCGCATGAAATACACTCCGAGAACCGCTGCGATGGGTTCGGTGAGCCCTGAAGCTGTGGCATAGAGGATGCACCTCATCCACGGAACGCCCTCTTTTCTGAAGGGCAACGCCACTGCCAGGCCTTCCGGGATATTCTGTGCAGCGATTGCAAGGGCTAAGGCCGGCCCTAGGGCTGGAACGCCTGAGGAATACCCGACTCCCACCGCAAAACCCTCCGGGAAGTTATGGATTGCTATGGCAAGCCCCAGGAGCACGCCCTGCCTTAAATTCAGGGAGAGCGGTCTTACGCTGAAGTGCGGCTCAAGGTGAGGTATACCTGTCTCGAGCGCCAGGATGAACCCTGCGCCTGCTGCAAGCCCCAGCAAGACGCTGGGAATACTTCCTGAACCCAGCGCCTCCGGGATAAGGGTAAGGCTGGAGGCGGCCACCATTATCCCCGCAGCGAAACCGAGCAACCCATCGTAAAGCTTGTGGGGTATGTCTTTGAAGATGAGCAGAGGGACAGCGCCCAGCCCTGTTGCGAGCCCCGCCAGTAAACTTACTATTAAGATGTACCACATCGTATGCACCCCGCCGGCACAACTCCCAGACGTATCTAAAACTCTCTGGGCAAGCCTTACCTTCAATTCCGGGTTCTTTCGACAGCTTCCCGTCACACTCCTGCAGCTTTGATGATTTGCCAATGAGATGAGGCTATCGAAGCAATGTGCCGTCCTCGTAGGACGGCACACCGGAGCCACTGTAGATTCTCTAGTATCGTGCGGCCTATGGCCTGCAGGGGCCCATACGAGGACCGCGACGCTCTCCAACTGCCCCTTCCCGTCTGCGACGCATGGTCCCGCAACAAGTTCTCCGGGAATCGTCAGCCGGGGCCGCTCCGGTCTCTCCAGCAGGCCGATCTCTGTCGGCGATGGATCCAGGCTCATCTGCGAATTCGGTACTCGCTGAGGGCGCCTTGTTTACCGAGATGGTGTCCGCATTGCAGACCCCGCCCCGGCCCCAATACTCGCAATTGTCAACAGAACACTTGACGTTGGGCATGTCATCACCTCCATCCTATCGTCGTTTCGGTGATATCATGCCCAAGCTGCTGCGCCATAACTCACGCTTCCGACCCTTGAACCTTCATCCCTTTAAGGACGACCGTGCGCTCGCCTGACATCATGGCTAACGAGCCGACCGGGACACAACCCACAAGAACGAGGTTCGTCGCCCGTTGACGTCCGGGCTGTTCAAGGATAACATGTGAACGGGGTCATCCGTCCGAAAGATCCACCTTGCGGACGTTCCGCGCGGACGTTCCGCCGCGACGGCGGACGCGGTTCATGCGTGACAGTTTGGTCAGCAGGGATGAGGGGGAACCGTGTTTGGCTATGCCGGTCGGGCTCGGTGGGGCATGGGAGATTCGCAAGCGGAACTTCCCCGATCTTGTGCATTTCTCCGCACCGAGCGTCATTAAGTACGACACGGAATGGTATTCCAATACCTCTTCGAGCTTCGTTCCCATATCCGTTACGGGGCGGGAGTGCGGACTCCGCTGCGACCATTGTAACAGCAGGATCCTGGAGAGCATGATTCCGGCCACGACGCCCGCAGACCTGATCTTGCTCGCCGACAAGCTGGCAGCCGCCGGCTGTCGGGGGCTCCTGTTGAGCGGCGGGGCTGGTAGGTGCGGGAGCGTCCCTCTCGGCGGTTTTGCTGAGGCCATCCTCTCGATCAAGCAGAAGCACGGCCTTCTCGTGGCCGCCCATACCGGGCTCGTGGATGATACTCTCGCGTCCAAGCTCGCTGCGGCACGGCTCGACATGGCCATGGTGGACGTTATCGGGAGCGAAGCCACCATCAGAAACGTTTATCACCTGGACGCAAGCCCCGAAGACTGTATTGCGTCGGTCAAGCGCCTCAGGTCCAAGGGCATACCCGTGGCGCCTCACGTCGTGCTAGGGCTCGATTACGGGCGGCTTGGAGGCGAAGTCCATGCTCTGCACGCGCTTTCCGGTTGCGACATACAGGCGCTCGTGCTCGTGGTGATCATGCCGCTCAGGGGGACGCCCATGGCTGGCGTGAAACCGCCAGACCCTTCCGAACTCGCCCCTGTGTTCGACCTGGCCAGACGGCTGTTCCCCGCGACTCATCTCTTCCTGGGTTGTGCCCGCCCTGCAGGGGAATACAAGAGCCGCGTCGAAATCCTTGCCCTGAAGGCCGGCTTTAACGGGGTGGCGTTTCCAAGCAAGCAAGCCATCAGCCTCGCCAGAGACCTTAATCTGAGAGCAGTGTTCTCTGACGTATGTTGCGCGTTGAGTGCTCTTGGCAACGCCGGCGGAAGTGCGGGCGAGGCTCGACACTCATAGAAGAAGGAATGCTGGAGGGTGACATGAATCCAGGCCCGTCTACTGCGTTGTGCGGCCCATCAAGAGCAACTGGCGTCAATCCTCAAAGACCAACGGGCACTGGTTTTCAGCAAGCTGCCCCGAGCAGTGGGTGCCAGGGCGCCCTCAGTGCCGTGCGAGGTGGTCCCGAAGCCGTGCCGGAATACATCCCAGAGAGCCCTGAATATGTTCGGACGAGCCTGGGCGCCGCAATAGCGCTGGGCTTTGAGCAGGGCGCGTTCTACCGGGGAGCCGAGGCCTATTGCGTGAATCTCCTTCTCACCTACGCGGACGGTTGCAAGGCCAACTGCGCGTATTGCGGGCTCTCCCGCGGCAGGGAAGGGCGTTACGAGAAGAAGAGCTTCATCCGGGTGAAGTGGCCCACTGTGAGGGTAACCGATGTTGCGGAGCGCATCTCCCAGCCCGAACGCCTGCGCTCGGAAGTCCGCCGCGTGTGCGTGTCGATGATCACCCACCGCCGGGCGGCGGCTGACGTGGCCAGCGTGGCGCGTGCCATCCGTGCTGCGTCTGACGTGCCCATCTCCGGGCTGCTCACGCCGACCCTGCTTACCCGGGCCGACTTGTGCGACATGAAAGAGGCTGGCATCGACAGGATCGGCATCGCGATAGACGCTGCTACGCCGGGACTGTTCGAGACCTTGCGCGGTCGGGGCGTCAGGGGGCCGCACAGTTGGGACAGGTACTGGGCGGCTCTCGAAGAGTCCGTCGATGTGTTCGGCAGGGGGATGGTGGGGTCCCACTTCATCGTCGGGCTGGGCGAGACGGAACAGGAAATGGCGGCGGCTGTCCAGAGAGCTTATGACATGGGCGTGTTGACCCACCTGTTTTCCTTCTACCCCGAGCATGGCTCATCCATGGCGTGCTGCTGGCCGCCGGCGCTCTCGTCCTACCGCCGGGTTCAACTTGCGTGCTACCTGATAAACCGGGAGATTGCCAGGTACGAGGACTTCTCATTCGACGAGTCGGGGGCCATCTCGGATTTTGGAATCTCGCGGCAGGACCTCCTGGCGGTGGTGGAAACCGGCTGGCCGTTTGTCACGAGCGGTTGCCCCGGCAAAAACGGCGAGATCGCGTGTAACCGGCCGTACGCCAACGAGCGCCCGGGTCAGCCTATCAGGAACTACCCGTTCTTGCCGGACGAAACCGATCTCGCGGACATCAAGGTGCAGCTCGGCCTTGTGTAGATCGAACCCTCTGTGCGTTGGTGTAATGTCGGTGTAATTTCCTTCGGAGTGTCCTGTGATGCGGTCTATAACGCGCTTGCGCCGCTATAGCCGCAACCGCGTACGAGGACCGCTTTCGGTAGCTATCCTACGGTGACCAGCTCAATTGTCCTCGACTCTACAGGGGGCGTGTGCGCAGTTTGGTGAAAGGGGAACAGCCGTGAGCAACACGTGGCGCCTGCTCGATACGGGAATCCGCACAGCCGCGGAGAACATGGCGCTGGATGATGTCATCTTGACTGCTAGAAGCAAGGGGCTTGTCCCCGACACCGTGCGGTTCTTGCAGTTTAACCCGCGCTGCGCGCTCGTCGGGTACCACCAGGATGTGGAACAGGAGATTCGGGTGGATTGGTGCCGGGAGAGCGGCGTGGACATCAACCGCCGAATTACAGGTGGCGGAGCGCTCTTCTGGGACGAAACCCAGATAGGGTGGGAGGTCATCGCATCGCGGGCCCATCCTTCCATACCCGCATCCCTTCCCGGGCTGTATTCCAAACTTTGCTCCGCTGTCGTATCGGCCCTCCAGGCACTTGGCATCGAGGCGTGCTTCCGCCCCCGGAACGACATCGAGGTGCACGGGCGGAAGATCTCGGGCACAGGAGGCACCGAGCTGGGCGGCGCGTTCCTGTTTCAGGGCACGCTCCTCGTGGATTTCGACGTGGACTCCATGTTGAGGGCTCTTCGGATCCCCACGGAGAAGCTCAAAGACAAAGAGATAGAGTCTGTGAAGGACAGGGTCACATGCATCAAGTGGGAGCTCGGGCGCACGCCTCCGGCCCGCGAGGTAAAGGCGCTGCTCGCGGGGGCTTTTGAGGAAACGCTCGGGGTCCGGCTGATCCCCGGAGACCTCACGCGGGAGGAGAAAGCACTTCTGGCCGGGCGGCTGCCGCTTTTCCAGTCGGACGACTGGGTAAAGAAACTGCGCCAGAGACCAGGGTCCCGCGCAGAACTCAGGTCGATCCGAAAGGCCAGGGGCGGCCTTATCCGGGTTTCTCTAGTCCTCGACGGGCACGCTTCGCGCATAAAGTCCGCGTTCATCACGGGTGATTTCTTCGCTCATCCCCAGCGTGTCATATACGACCTGGAAGCGGAGCTGAAAGATACCCGGGCGGAGCCGTCGGCTATCAC
>JBFMGS010000079.1:0-8297 GCA_040752635.1 Bacillota bacterium | reverse complement strand
AGGCGGTTATCGATGCCTGCATGGGGACGTTTCAAACGGTAGCAGACTTCACGTGTTGAAAAGTGGTGCGCGTTTTAGCCGCCAACTTAGGGTGGGATGCTGGGATGGAAAAGTTGCGCGTGCTCGTTATAGACGACGAGGCGGCAATAGGTAACATGATTGAAGAATACCTGGAGGCCCAGGGGTACCTGGTGACATGGGCTCAGGATGGGTCGTCGGGTCTCGAGCTCTTCCGCAGGACCCGTCCCGACCTCATCATCCTTGACCTGATGCTTCCTGGGAAAAGCGGGCTTGACGTCTGCCGGGAAGTGCGCGCGACAAGCAACGTTCCGGTAGTCATGCTCACGGCGAAGTCCGAGGAGATAGATCGCGTGTTGGGATTGGAGCTCGGCGCCGACGATTACATTACAAAGCCCTTCAGTCTTCGGGAACTTGCGGCCCGAGTGCGGGCGGTTCTTAGAAGGGCTGGGAAGGGCGCGGCGGACCTGCGGAGCGTTCTTCAGGTCGGCGACATAACGATTGACATCGACCGCCATGAAGTCACGGTTGCAGGGCGCCCCGTGGCGCTGACGCCGACGGAATTCGCCATCTTGAGTTTCCTCGCCGAACGGCCGGGCAGAGTCGCAAGCCGGCTACAACTGGTCAATGCGGCTCTGGGCGAGGCATACGCGGGTTACGAGCGGTCCATCGATACGCATGTAAGCAACCTGCGAAAGAAGATCGAAGACGACCCTGCAAACCCCAGGCGAATTCTCACTGTGTATGCGCTGGGTTACAAGCTCGCGGCCGAGCAGCCTAGACCATAAAGTCCCGCGGTCGGCCGCGCGCGTAACCCTGAGGAAGCAGGCGGCGCCGAGGAGACAAGAAGAGGGCCAGTACGATGAAGATCGGGCGAAAGATCTCAATGGCTTTTGTTGTGATGGCTATATGTGGCGCCCTTCTCACGGCGCTTGCAGCGAACATCGCGACACGGTCGGTGTTCGACTGGTATGTCCGGCGGGCGACTGTCGTACGAGCGGAGCAATGGCGCAACCTGTTTGCTGCGTATTATGCTCAAAGGGGTTCATGGGCTGGCATCCAAAGCCTCGTGCCCTCTATGATGGGCCCCCACGGAAGGGGCTTCGGGAGGCGGTGGCCTGGCGGTGTCGCCGCAGTGATGAGGGACGAGCGAGTGATCCTTGCGGACCACGCGGGCAGAATCATAGTGGATTCCGGGGGAATGAGCACAGGGTCGATGCTTGACGAGAAGACCGCGCGGTTCACGCTGCCCGTCACGGTGGATGGCAGGCGCGTCGGCACGGTCGCGCTCGTAACCCCGCTTCAGAGAGGCCTTGTGACCCTGGAGGCAGAGTTTCTGCGCCGCGTGACAGCCTCGACTGTCCTCGGGGGAATCCTCGCGGCGCTCCTCGGAGTTGCACTCGCATCCACGTTCTCAAGGCAGATCTCCGCGCCCTTGCTCGAACTCTCTAAGGCGGCGCGCCAGCTCGCGCAGCGGAACTTTGATGTCAAGATTGATGCCAAACCTGAAGACGAAATCGGGGACGTAGCCCGCGCGTTCAATTTCATGAAGGACAGCCTCAAGGCCAACGAGGAATCTCGCCACAAGCTCGTGGCAGATGTCGCCCACGAACTTCGCACGCCGCTCGCCGTCTTGCGGGGCAACCTGGAATCCTTGCAGGAGGGCGTCGCCCAGCCTACCCCCGAGATGATCGTGTCCCTTCACGATGAGGTGATCCGGCTGTCAAGAATCGTCCAGGACCTCCTTAATCTCGGCCAAATGGAGTCCAGGAGTTTCCCGCTCCACCTCGTCCCAACCAGGATTGGCGACGTCATCGTGAGGGTAACATGTGTCTTCGCTGCTGAGACTGAAGCACGCGGGATACGGCTTGATACTGTCATCGAGCACGACCTCCCGCCAGTCCAGGCGGATCCGGACCGCATAGCACAGGTGCTCGTCAACCTGCTCGCAAACGCAGTGCGCCACACGCCCGATGGAGGGCGAGTCACCGTGTCTGCCTGTCGGAGAGACGGCCACGTCGCAGTGGCAGTGCAGGACACTGGGCCGGGGATAGCGCAGAAGGACCTGCCGCACGTGTTCGACCGGTTTTACCGCACTGATGAGTCAAGAGATCGTGCGGCGGGTGGTGCAGGCCTCGGCCTCGCCATCGCAAAAGGCATCGTAGAAGCGCACGGGGGCACCATCAGCGCGGCAAGCGAGCCCGGCCGCGGCGCGACGTTCACCTTCACCCTGCCCGCATGTCCGGACGCGTAGGTGGGACCCGTGACAGGAGACCGCCCCCGTCTAGCGCCCTGGGGACCGCGGCAATCACAGCCTTCCTTTTGTCGATTTCGCGAAAGAGCATGTCCTTGATATAATACTCCGGGGCCTCAAGCAGCGTCTCTCCTTTCCCGTTCCTACCGGAGCCTGAGGCCGTCAGAGATCTTCTCGAGCATTCCGCCTATCTTACTGACCGTTTCATCCGACGGCTGGGAGTGTCCGCCCAGTTCTACGCGGAGGTAGAACTTGAGGCCAATTCCGATCGCAGCCTTGGTAATTTCGCCGATTTCCTCAGCCAGATCCTGGATCTCCCTCGGCCCGACCTCAGCTTCCGCGACCAGCACGCCGGGCGTCGGCTTAGGTTTTGGAACAGGCGGGAGCACGTGCCCGCTTGGGACCCGTAGCTTGACCACGTTCGCCCCGGCAAAGTCACAAGGCCAGGGTCCGGAATCGAGCGTACGCTCCAGTAGTCCCGCCCGGAGGGCGCCGTCAATGGCCTGACGCACCGTCGGCCACGGGAGCGCTTTGCCTACCTTTTTGGACAACGCAACAGCGATCGCCAGGCCGGTCGTTGTCTCCTCTCCCCAAGCCCCCGGAAGCTTTTCAGGCAAGATGTCAGTCGTGGGTATAGGCACAGGCGGCACCTGTAGCAGCGCATCATCTGTTAAGAGACCAGCCGGGATCTCCTCGGCCAGGATGCTCGCTGGCCCCGAGCTCAGCCAGAGCTTACCGCCCTTCACCGCCAGATGCACGGCGGTCTCAACCGCCGCTCTATCGGCCTTTGGAACGGTCAGCACATCTTCGTAGCCCTCCCTGCTGATGCGGATGGTGCGCCCGCCAGAGAAGTAATCAGATAGCCCCTTAAGGGTAACCTCGGTACTCTCCCAAAGACCTGGAAGCGCCCCGGGCTCCAGCAGCGCGGGGGCCACCTCGGTAAGGGTCGCCGCCTCAGGGAGCACTGCCTCTAATGCAGGATCCCTTAGCACAGCCTCGTCAGGAGCCTCGCGCCAGAAGGTCTTCACGGATCTATCAGGCCGTATAAGCTGAAGCACGAGCATCCCTTCCACGCATCCGGCGACAAGCGTATCGAGAATTGCCTGGCGACTTAGCATCTTAGGTAGGTGCGGAAGCTGCGCGAATGCCCCTGCCAGGTCCTTGACCCGCCGGGAGGTCTCTCCCTCGCGCCATAAAGTGTACGGGCCGCCGGGCAGGAGAGCGTCAGCGCTGACTGGCGTATCCTGAATCCGCGCGCGAGGGTGAGCCTTAATCGCACTGAACAACGGTTCGTCGCCTACCGTGACCCTGAAGCATTCAACTTCGTTCTTCTCTGAAACCGTTACCGCAATACAGTAGGCTTGCCGTATGACGTCAGGCATCCTCTTTTTGGCGGCGTCCAGGTAACCGGTAAGCGCCTTCTCGCGGATAGGGTCTACCTGCTGGTCCTTAAGCAGAGATCGAACCTCTTCCCAGCCGAGGTACTGCCGAACAGCGTTTCGCGCAGCCTCGAGACCGTCGCGCGATGGCACGGCCAACACCACCGCGTTGCGGTAGACGCGTGGGCGGTCAGACGCTGTCGTCTCATCGATGTAGCGCCTGGCCTCCGTGCTCGGCCGGGAGGGATCGGAAGCAGCCCTGGGCCCCAGTACGGCGTAGTGGAATTCGCCATCGTCCTCGATATCACTGGGTTGAGTAGGCAGGTTGTGGACTTTAGCTCCAGCAGCATGCGCCCCGGTTGTGAGGCTCTTGAGCTTGCCTATCTCGTCCAAGAGCCTGCTTTCGACGAACTCGGCGGGCACGCGCACGCAGGCATCATGATGCATCTGCTTGAGGTTAGGCTTAGACCCAAGTCGCCAGGACTTGGGGAGCAGTCTGTGCCTGTCCTGTCCCATTTCAACGTCGCTCAAGGCACTTTCGTCCAGGAACCACGACACTTCAGCCCACTCACACAGTGCTTTCTCCAGTTCGATTTTATCAGGCCTGGTATGTCCCAGGAGAAGCAGGAGCTCGCGCGTCAGCGCCTTCTGGCCGATGGGCTGGGAATGGAGGAACGTAGCGAACACAGCTTGCTCTAACTCCCGGAACCTGAGCCCCGCCATCTCCTGCTGAATCTTCCGGGCCTTTGCGAGTTCGCCTTCGAGGATCCCAGTCCATTCTTGCTTCTTGCCCTCGTATTCCTCGGTTGCTGCGATAGTAGTCAACTCGCGCGCCGCCTCGCAAACCCCACCCTTCCCTGGCTCACCCAGAAACACGTTAGCACCTATCAGGGGGGATTCGTCCCATTGCTCGGCCTGGCGCAGAGCCAGGGCAAAAGTCCGCAGGACACCGCGCGTGCGCTGGAAACCCTCCAGGTTGGTCCATTTAGAGTAGAAGATGTCGGTGAGATCCGGATGGAAGGGGTAACTCTTCAGAAACCGCTCTTCGGCAGCGCTTCCCTCCTTGCGGGTCTGTTCGTCCAAATCGGTGATACCCTGGAGCGCTGCGACCACGTGGGGGCGAAACGCCTCACGGTCGCGGATGGATTCCGGTGCAAAGAAGCGACGCCGCAGAACCTCGGCCACGTCTTCCTTCACAACGGGTTCCACGCCCTCCTCGCGCTCGCGGCGGAAGATGGCGTAGAGTTCCTGAGCGATCTCTTTGCCCAGCGTGTCACTTTTCCGAGGATCTGTTGCGAGGAGTGAAGCAACCACGGCGCACCTGTCCACCTTAGTTGCGGCCTGGGTAAGGCACTGAAAGAAGTTGGCGAGCCTGCCGCGCCACATGGGGTCAAGCCCGATCTTTTCGCGGGCGTACATAAGAACCTCGTCGATGAGCACAAGCGTTGAGAACCCCTGCTTTCCAGGAAAGGCAAGCAACTCCGTCATGAGGTTCTCTGCGGGGGAACTCTCACGTTCGGAGTCCAATCCATCGGCATGGAGCAACTTGAGGCCTTCCACGCCGGCGATCTGATATGCCATTACACTCCACGGATGTTTGAGCCACCGGGTCACGCCGTCGGGTCCGCGGACTTCCATGCCCTTTTCGACGTCCAGTTTGTCGAACGCCAGCACGACAGCACGAGCCCTCGGAGGTGTGATCCCAATGTGTTGTATGAATTCCTGGACCGCTGGTAGATTCGGAAGGTTTTCGGGGGCGGTTACCAGGTGAAAGAGCGTGATGAGCGCGTGCGTCTTGCCGCCGCCGTAGGTGAGTTCTAGCTGGCGGACGGCTTTGTCATTCTTGCCTGCGAGCCGCAAGACAACGTCCTTTGCGAGCTCACGCAAGTTGAATGTCGGGTAGGTCAACGAAAAGAACTCCCTCGGGTCCTGGTAGATAGCGCGCGCCTTGCCCATCATCACATCGTAGAGGTCCGCAGCGAACACAGCGAGGGAAAGCTCCCCCGACCTCAAGTCATCGCGGAGCTTAACCACCTTGTGCCATGGCGTCCAGGCGAGGTTACTCATACGTCATCCCTCCGAACCAGCTTGCGAGAAGCTGCTTGAACTTTATGAAAGCCCGGTCTGCGCAACCAGTAAGGCTAACGCTTTCCGCAAGATCGCGGTAGATTGCGGAAGATCGAGGTTTCTTTACGATCTTCAGCGCCTCCTCCATAGCTTCTTTAGGACGCTGAGGCTTGACGTGTCCTGGCAGGAGAAAACCTTGCTCTTTTAGCCAAGCCTTAAGGTTGGGGATCCTTCCTTCCCAACCCAAGATCCTATCCACATGTGGCGAGTTGCTCCAAACCCATATCTCCAGTTCCGGGTCGAGTACTATCGCCGCAGCCCGATTTCCCCAGCCAGTTCCGCACAACCGACCTTCAATTTCCTTCTCAAGGTCTTCACAAACTGACTCATGTCTGCCACTCCCGAAGCGATCCAACATGACAAGCGCACGAGCGTACCTTGCTGAGAAAGGCCGGAGAAACTCGTGCGCATGTGTTAAGCACCCCGGGTCGTGATGCGGGTGCACAAAGACGTCGAAACTCAGGTTTTGTATCCCTAATGTCGCTTTACGGTGAAGCAAGCCTCTAACTGCAAACTCTATCTGTTTATCAGCCGCAAGCACGACCAGATCCTTCGCCGTCACATCCTGTATCATCCCAACACCCCCGCAGCAAAGAGGACGCCCAGGTTGGTCTCGCCTCTCCAATCCCTGAGCGCCGGGTGCTCGGACCCGCGCACAATGTCAGTGGCTCCCTCGTTGGTTCTGGCAAAGCAAAGAATCTGCTCTGGTTGGGCCACGCTCAGAATGACCGGGGAATGCGTTGCCAGGAGGATCTGAGCATCATATACCGAGGATAGAGACTGAAACATCGTCTCGACCGCACGGGGATGGATTCCGTTCTCTGGCTCTTCGATGAGGTAAACCCCGCGGAAATCAGGTAAGTATGCTGGCAGGGTGAGCGCTAATAGGCGCAGCGTGCCGTCTGACGCCATCCAAGACGGCACTTCCAAGCCATCACGGTAACAGATTACCAAGTAGCGATGCCTGTCGTCCGGCCGCTCGACCGTCCGGATATCTTCAATGTCTGGAAGCGCCGTCTGCAAGTGAGCGATCCATTCTCGATACCGGGTTTTGTCCCGTTTCAATAGACCTTCGATCACCCATGGAAGATTGGAACCATCCGGTTTAAACCCTCGAACCTGGCCGGGAGGGCTAGCCTTGCGAATCAACAAGCTGTTAAGGACTATCTGTTGCACACCTTCGGTGAGCAGCCCCTTCAGCCAGGTGGTGACGGGAAACTTGGATTCGTCTTCGGGGAGGTTGCCAAGTGCAGACTTGCGGGGCCCGAGCCTAAAAGCAAGTGCCCTCCCCTCGCCCGAGGGTCCGTACACTTCGGGGTAGAAATTGTCGTTACCCCCAGGCACCTTGTTGATTACCGTCTGGGTACTACTGCCCCCTCTAGAGGTGATAATTGTGGGAGGAGGAGTGACCGCCATTGGGAAGAAGCTTCTTGTCTTACGTCTACGGTGGTTTTTCTGCGTGCCTTTGAGCAAAGCCTTCTCAGCCAAAATGGATGTCTCACCGGTATTCGGCTCAAGTCCGACCGATACCTCGTAGCGAACGGTGTCATATTGCTGCTTGGTCAGACGCTTACGTCGATCCTCGGGGATTCGAGCCTCAATGGCCAGCTCGAACCTCGCCCCTGCCCGGTTCCAGACGAGGTCCTCGAAGTTATGAGTTCGCTCGCTTACGGCGGTATCAAGCCCATCAGACACCAAACGGCCGAGAAATGCCACCACGTCAAGGAACGTTGTCTTGCCGCTGGCATTCGGTCCGACGAGGACGTGAAATGGACCCACGGGCTGACTAATGTGCTTTAGACAACGGAACCTCAGGGCCTCGATAAGCGAGATCACTGTTCCGCTCCCTCCCATCCTTCGGCAAGTCTAGTCTGTCCACCCGCCGCTACTCTCCTGGCTGCTAAGTGGTTACTGATGCTTTCAAGCAGTGACCGCTCCTCGCTACCGGTAGGGGCAAGCTCAATCAACGCCTGTAGAAGTTGATGGAAGAGCGTGTTTCGACGCAGGCCCCTATCGTCGAGATACTCGTCAACCTTGACTACATCACCCGCTCTCCAAAGGTGCATAACACGATGGACCTGGTCAATGAGGGGAACAATCCGACCGCTTGGCGCATCATACCCCATGCCCTTACGCTTCCGCTGGTACCAGGGCTTGAGCCTCACCGTGCTACCGGTACCTTCCTCCGACCCAGTATCGGTGTCTTCGGACTCCGCGTCTTCCCCGCTCTCGTCCGGTGTCTTCCGGTCGTTTCCCCGCAGCAGAACATCGAACTGGTCTACGAGTGCAGTGTCCGATACCCCACACGATACTGCATAGAGGATACATGCGCCGATAGGTGCGTCCTCCATACCGAAGTCATGCCGGTGGAGTAGATAGTAGGTGGTCACATCATCTAGCTCGCTTGCAGTTTCCCCGCCCCCGTTATGTGACAACACCCTTCCCACCACGAAGTCTACAACGAAACGACGGACATGGCGAAGGAACTCAGGGACCGTCATGGTGCGACCGGGCTCGTT
>JBFMGS010000078.1:4920-8312 GCA_040752635.1 Bacillota bacterium | reverse complement strand
CTTTCCCAGGGAAGGAAGCCTGCACGCCCGTAAAAGTCCACAAGAACGGTCCAGTCTATGTTGCACACTGTGACCCCTCGGCTAGAGAGCTCCGAGAGCGCTGTCGATAGGAGGACGAGGCCCAGCCCCTTGCCCCGGTGACCTGCCGCGACCCCTATGGGGCCGAGGCCGCCCCCGTCAGCCCTGTCGCAGAGCCAGTACAGGCTGGGTCCGATAACGGCTGAGTCCCGGGTGTAAATGCGGGCGGCTCCCACAATATCGCTGCCCGCGCACGCCACGATGACGTCCTCCGCTGCTCCCCCACGATCAAAGAACTCCGCTACCTCGTAGAGCCACCGTCCTGGGAACTCCATCGCAAAGAACTCGATGACAGATTGCTTTTCGTCGCTCTTGGCCGGGCGGAACGCGTAACTGCCTTCGAGCTTTCGCACGCATTCTCTGGCATCTGGGGGGAATCTGAAATCAGCTATGTTCCCGCGCAGATCAAAGGCGCAGGCTCCAGTGGCCCTGAATCCAAGGCGCTCGAAGAAACGGACCGCACCGCTGCACGACGCGGGGACCCCCGGGAAGAAGTGCCAGATGTCCTGTCCCGCCAGAATCCGGCTTGCCCCGCGGGATCTGAGCGATTCCAGGACGCTCTGGACGAGTGCCCGGCCTATCCCTACGTGGCGCAGATGCGGCGCCACGAATACCGTGCTGAGCCACCCTGTCCCCGACAGGAGCCCGAGGTTCCCAACGGGCTCCCGCAGGACCTTGCCGGACGCATACCCCGCAAGTTCCCCGCCTTTTCTCGCCACAAATGCCGTCTTCGTGTCGAAGTTTCTGTCAAGAGCGGTATTCTGCCGAAAAAGTCGCCTGGTCATTGTGAAGCGTCGCGGGAAGCTTTCGTTCCAGAGGTCAACCACTTCACTCTCAAGGTCGTAATCGTAATAGTGCACAGATATGCCCGCCGGAACGCGGTAGGGCGTCTTCAGTCCGTCCTGTGCCTGCATCGCGTCAAGACTCAAAGATGGCGCCCCCCTGTCGAAGTTTCGTGCGGACCTCATCCTTGCTGACGGCTGAGATGTCCCCACCTGTCCTGGCTGCGAGCGCCGCTGCGACCCCCGCCGCGTGGCCGGTCGCGAAGCACGTAGCAGTCACGCGGGCAGAAGAGTAAGCCTCGTGCGTGGTGGAGATGCACCTGCCTGCCACGATCAGGTTTCTCGAGCCTCGTGGCAGAAGACACCGCAGCGGGATCTCGTACCCCGCGTCAGCGAGCATCGTCACGGTGGTAAGACCGTTGCCGTCAGGGTCGTGGATGTCAATGGGGAAGGCTCCCATTGCAATAGCGTCGTCGAAGCGCGCTCCGCGAATGACGTCATCAGCGCTCAGGACGTATGAACCCAGCACCCGCCGCGATTCTCGAAAGGCTGTTTCAATACCCGTCTGGACCACGTACGAGTCTGCAAATCCCGGGATGTACCGTCTTAGAAACGCATGTATCTCCTCGACCTGCCGGCGAGCTTCAGCTTCCGCCTTCGTTACACCCATCACATCGAGAGGGTCCACTCCCGTCACGCGGCTCATGTTTACCACCACCTCACCCGGATGGGCGCCCTGGAAAAACAGGACTCTGTCCCTGGGCACCCGCAGGTTGCCCTCGGTTGCCGCCCTTCTCACAATGGAGAAGAACCCGGCGACCGAAAGATACTGGGCGGGTCCAAGTTCGGCGTGAGGATCCGCGAGCACGAAATCCTCAGGTGTAGACTCGATGTGCCGCTTCACCTTCTCCAGGTCCACGTTTGCCACCCTGAAGATGAGAGTAGCAGGCTGCGTGAGCCCGTCTTCGTCGCGGCCTATCGCTACGGGGAAACCGGCCGAGGCTGCTATGTCGCCGTGACCGCTGGCGTCCACCACCACCCGCGCCTTGACCGTGAGGGTCTCGGAGCCTCGTTTGCCCCGGCAACGGAGGAGCACCTTCTCCACGGCCCCTGGCGTGCTCGCGGCGAGAACCTCGGGATCGGCCAGGGCTTCCACGTGGAAAATCAGCTTTACACCTGCCTCCTCAACCATTTCCTGGAGGACCAGCTTGAGCTTCTCAGGGTCGAAAGGAGTAACAGACGGGACGAAGCCTATTGTGTCTCGAACGTGCCCCGGCGATCCCCCCACGGCAACGAGCCGCGAGACAACCTCCTGGCCGATCCCGCCCACTACCTGACCTTTCCTGCTGTGGAAAGTCATCATCGGAGAAACCAGCCCTGCCGCTGGCATGCCTCCGAGAAAGCCGTAATGCTCGGCGAGAATCACCGACGCGTTTTCGCGGGCTGCCGCTATCGCTGCGGCCACACCAGCGGGCCCCCCACCCACAACAAGCACATCGCTTGCGATCTCATAGCTCTCGGTGAAATGGACGCTGGGATGAACACGAACCTCGGATGTCTTGCAACCTTCCTGTTTCCCCAAAACCAACAAAGGCTCACCGCTTTCGCTCATTCTCGACGACCCGGATATTGAAGAAAGCTGTTATTTGACTGAGCAACACCGAGCCCCCGGGCAACCGAGCTTTGATATTTCCTCCCTGAAGCGTCGGACGGTCTCGTAGATCGATTCGGCCGTCCTGCCCGTGACGATGGCCCCGGCCATGACTGCCTTTGAGCCGGCCTGTGCGAGCTGTCCCACCTCTCCCGGAAGAACCACACGCTGGGTCGGAACCACGACAGGTTGGGACACTGTGTCACAGAGCTTTCTATAGGTCGCGAGGTCCCTGAGGCTCAGCCTTTCCCCGTAGGTCTCCGGACGCATAATAGACGCCTCGAATACGTCGAATGCCATTTGAGCCAGGGCCGCAATCTCGTCACTGCTATACGAAAAGTCGGCGGCAACCATCTTGCCGATCCCCTCCACTGAGAGGCAGGCAGGGCAAAGGTGGTGCGCGTAGGCTGAGATAAAATCAAAGCCCATGTCGCGCAGCGCTTCGACGAGATCGGCCTCCACGACGGGCGGGCCGCCCGGAACAATGCCAACAGGCGCCCTGCGGCCACAGACTCTGAGTATCTCGGCGAGCCGCTCCCGCTCTTCTTGAAGAGACCCAAAGGACATGCCGCTTGCCCTGTGATGCACGTTGATGTGCACCTTGATGACATCCGCGCCGCCTTCGAGAGCCGCCCTGGCCAGCTCCGGGTCGTTGGCAGGTAACGAAGCTATGAGCGTGAAAGGTCGCTCTCTCAGCAATGTCACAAATCGACTCACCCCGGGTCACCTCTCATCACTGTCGTCTCTGCTGCTCATGGCATGGATGTCGCTCCTCCTACCAGTCCGCCCGGACCTGGACCTCGAATGTGCGCTCCCACGGCAGGTTGATCTTCATCTTGATGCGGGACGCCTCAGGCCACCTCCCGTGCCTGGTCGTCTCA
>JBFMGS010000078.1:0-4820 GCA_040752635.1 Bacillota bacterium | reverse complement strand
CTCCTGGGGACAGTTGACCAGGCAGAAGCAGTCAAGTTCATGTAAGGGTGTGCCGGGCGCTGCGAGGCAGCCGCCGGCCACGCCTACCTGAAGACGCACGTTTTCCTCGACAGGTCGGTCTTCGAAAACGGCCACATTCTTCTCTCCTCCAACGGGCACGTAGCGGAACCCGAACCGGGGAACCAGCCTGAACTGCTCGTTTATCGCCCGGGCAACAAGGAGCATTCCCGCCTCGTCGGTGCCGGGATAGATCGTCACGCGCTCTTCCAGTCCAAGCTCGCTTGCGCGTCTCTTGAGAGCGTCCTGCTCCGCCCTGTGTGGCCCGAACACATGCGCGTCTTCCTGGCAGAAAGACAGGAAGTCGATAACGCCATCGCTGACAAGGTCGAGGCAGAAGAGGTTGACCGAGTGGTTGCGCAGGCGAGCCTGCCTGTACCGGGAAATCACATCCTTTGGGATCTGTGAGAGAAGCCTGTCCTTTTCCAGCAGCTCTTCGGAGCTGCAGAGCCCGACTGCGGCCTTGTGCTCCAGGATGCTGAGGTCGTGGACCATCTGCCAGTGGCGGGCTGACTCCGCATCGGCGGCTGTAATCGAGATCCGCATCAACACGTTGAAGGCCAGAATCACAAGGCTCGGTTTCCTCTTCTTGACCTGGCCGAGCACACCGAGCCTCTGCCGCGCGAGGTCGCACTCGACCTCAGGAGACCGGGATGCGATGAGGCCGCCATAGGCCAGCATGTCGATGGAGGCGACTACGACGTCACAGTTCATGCCTTGCGCCCGCAGCCAGTCTGCGATGTCCTCGGGCGAGCCAGGGGCGAGGAAATGGCCCAGCAACCCGGCAGGCGGCATAACGAGATCTTGTCCTGCTATGCGCGCAACCTCGCCGGCAAAGTCCCTGGTGCATGGCCGGTCATCGAGAGGAATAAAGGCGATCCTCAACTTGTGACTCCCCCCACATTGCTTATCTGCGGGTGATTCGATCGCTTGCTGCTTGTGGACTCGCGCACCACGAGGGACGGTTGCAAGTATACCTGTACCGGCCCTGTTATGCTTCGATTCAAGAGGTCCGCGAGTGTTCGGGCGGCCAGGAACCCGAGCTGGTGTCTGTCCACGTGCACCGTTGTGAGGCTTGGATAGAGATGGCCAGCCAGTTCCAGGTCCGTATAGCCGGCTACGCCTATGCGTTCAGGCACAGGCAGCCCGTGAGCTTTCAGCACGCGAATGACCCCCGCTGCCATCCAGTCGGTTGCTGCGAAGATGCCGACACGCCTGCCATCCTTGCGCAGCCGCGACAGAAGTTTCACAGTAGCTTGCGAGCCTGCCGACTGGTCAATGCCGTCTGTCAAGAGAATGTTCTCGTCAGCTAGACCGCGGCCGTGTTCTTCGAGTTCCTGCTTGAAACCTGCAAGCCTGTCGGCGAAGGTGAGTATGGAGAGGTCTCCTCCCATGAAATAATGCTCATCGTAGCGGCAGTCCAGGAAATGCTTCCCCACGAGCCTGCCGCCTGATACGTTATCGGGGATCACTGCGTTGCACGGCGTGGGATCTTTCAGGTACTTCCCTATGAAAACAATGGGCAGCCCCGAATCAAGAAGCCTGCGGATGTACGGCTCTTCTATGGGAATACCCCCCACGATAAGCCCGTCAACCCGCTTTTCTTCCACGACCCGTGGCAGCGGGGCGGAAGCGCTGTTCGCAGCAAGACCCGAGATCGTCTCGACGACAAGGTAATGGCCGTGGTCTCTTACGTATTCTACAGACCCCCCGACGACTTCGCTGAAGAAGTGGTCCGACGACAGGCCTCCGAGAGGGTTCACTATGATTGCGCCTATCGCGAAGCTCTTTTCGCGGGATATAACACGCGCGGGGAAATAGTACCCCTTCTCCTCGGCCAGGCGCTGGATCTGCTCCTTCCGGTCATGGCTTATCCTTGGGCTGCCTGCGAGCGCCCTCGAGACCGTCGAGGGTGAGACTCCTGCGATGCGGGCAAGTTCTCGAATGGTGACGGGCACGTTGCGACCCCCCAGCATTACGTCCGATGTGTGGCGAAGCAAAACGGCGAAAGGGTATTGCGTGCAACATCTGTGCAACATACACCGAGGCCAAGGATCTCTTTGGTGCTTCGCTCGCTCTCCTGTCTGCCTGCGGGGAAACGTCACTCAACGGCGTGTACCTCTTGCTCGGCGTATGCCTTATTCACATGCAACATTCGCGCTGGAATAGTCAGTTTCCTTCCGATAGCAGAGATCTTGGCGTGCAACGTGTTGCACATGGTGTTGCTCTGGGCATCGCGCGTAGTGCCTGCGGCGGCACCTGGTTTGAGCCTGCGTCGGCGACACATTGCGACTTCAGCCACGCATACGGTCCAGGTCGCAGGCCGACACTTCCTTTTCTTCGTTTGATCGCATGGACGCCCCTGTTGACACGAAAGGGAAATAGGACTAAAATAGTCCTGTAAGGCCGCCGAGAGACGAGAAAGGGGGGTCAGGAAGGAGACATGGAGTTTATCAGGAGAAACACCGACTATGCGCTTCGCGCCCTGTCCTACATGGCAGCCCATCCGGTCGGCAAGATCTTTTCTGTGGCAGAAGTGGCCCAAGCCGAGCAAATCCCGCAAGGGTTCCTGCGCAAGATATTCCAAAAGCTGGCGCGGGCGGACATAGTTGTCACACACAGGGGGCCGCGCGGCGGCTTCGCCCTTGCGCGAGACCCGGGGGATGTCACGGCCCGCGAAATCGTAGAGACGATCCAAGGACCAATCGCTGTTAACCGGTGCCTCCTTGGGCGCGACGCATGCGAGCGCTGGGACACGTGTCGTCTTCGCACGGGCTGGATCGGCATTCAGGAAGGGTTTGTGGCATTCCTGGAAGGCGTGACGCTGAAATCCCTGGCTGACCTGCAATACGGGTCTCCTGGCGGTATTACTGGCACTGTGCCTCCTGAGTCGCGGTAGTCTTGGTTTGAGGTTTCTTGCGTCACACTGCGCGGCCTTGCACGACGCAGTGCCAGGGCACCCGGCCTGTCGATGAAGGACGACGAAGGTGAGCTATGTATCATCAGGTGCAGGACCAGCCGGTCCATGCAACAAATTCGAGGGGAGGAGAAACGAGATGGAGAGAATCAGTGAGCACGAGTCTGTACGGAAGATGCACGAGGAGATGAAAGAGGCTGGGGTTTCAAGCGTGGTGGAGCGGTTCGAGGCACAGGGGGTGCGCTGCAGCTTCTGCGAACAGGGCGTCACATGCCAGTTATGCTCGATGGGCCCGTGCCGCATTACGAAGAAGGCCGATAGGGGCGCGTGCGGCATAGATGCGAACGCGATGGTCATGAGAAACATGGTGCACAGGGCCAACATGGGCATAGCAGCTTACACCTTCCACGCCCGCGAAACGGCCAAGACACTCAAAGCAACGGCGGAGGGCAAGACGCCTTTTTCCATGCGCGACAGGGCAAAGCTTGATATCCTGGCCAAGGCGCTTGGAGTTGAGCCGGGTGGCCCCGGCTATGAAGCAGCAACCGCCGACGCCATGCTCGCCTCACTTCACCAGGACAGCGCGGAGGAGTCGGTGGCTGTTGCTGCCTTCGCTCCGGAGTCGCGAAAGAAGGTATGGCGAGACCTCGGCATCCTGCCGGGCGGGCCGGCAAGCGAGCTTGTGGACGCCACCACAAGGGCGATGACCAATATAGACAGCGATTACGTGTCCCTCGCAAAGGCAGCGCTGCGGCTCGGGGTCGCCAGTTGCTACGGTGCCCTGGTTCCCCTTGAAATCGCCCAGGACGCCCTTTTCGGGACGCCAACGCCGCATGAAGCATACGTAGACCTCGGGATTCTCGACCCTGATTATGTCAACATCCTTCCCAACGGGCACGAGCCTTTCATTGGTATGGCGCTCGTAGATGCTGCGCGTGCTGAGGACGTGCAGCGGAGGGCGAGGGAGGCTGGAGCGAAGGGCCTTCGCATTGTAGGTTCCATTGAGACTGGCCAGGAGATCATGCAGAGGACCCCTTGTGACGATGTGTTCGTGGGTCTGACGGGGAACTGGCTAAACCAGGAGTTCGTCCTGGCGACCGGCGCGGTGGACGTGTTCGCCATGGACATGAACTGCTCGTTACCGTCACTTGCGCCGATTGCTGAGAAGTACGGGGCGACGCTCGTCGCGGTGTCCAGGCTCATAGGAGTGCCGGGGGTAGAAAAGAGGATCGTTTACGACCCCGACAAGGTCAGGGAACAGGCCCTGGAAATCATCGACCTTGCAATAGACAACTTCAAGCGGCGTCGGGCAAACCGGGTGGCACGGGAGCTCAAGCGCACGAAGATCCTGACCGGCTTTTCAAACGAATCGGTCCTCGCCGCGTTGGGCGGCACGCTCGACCCCCTGCTTGACGTTCTCAAGAAGGGCGACATCAAAGGTGTGGTGGCCCTGGTAAGCTGCACGTCGCTGAAGAGCGGGGGCCAGGACACCACTACCGTGGCAGTCGCGAGGGAGCTTGTACGCCGCAACTTCCTCGTGCTGTCGGCGGGTTGCGGGAATGCCGCGTGCCAGGTGGCGGGTTTGAACTCGCTCGAGGCGCAGGAGATGGCGGGCAGTACGCTAAAGGCGGTCTGCAAGGCGCTGGGCGTTCCGCCCGTGCTGAGCTTCGGGACGTGCGCCGATACCGGCAGACTCGCTCTTCTCGTTGGGGCGGTGGCAGGCGCGCTCGGCGTTGACACGGCGGCGCTGCCGGTTGCGGTGACCGCGCCCGAATACATGGAGCAGAAGGCGGTAATCGACGCGTTCTCCGCTGTGGCGTTGGGGCTTTACACTCATGTGTCACCG
>JBFMGS010000077.1:3754-8337 GCA_040752635.1 Bacillota bacterium | reverse complement strand
TCATTCAAAGCCCTGACCTCCGCCTTCCTCAGGGTCTCGCATTGATGATCCTGTCTGTGTCGAGCCCCGCTCGCCTGGCCACTTCTAGAGCGCGCCCGAAGTCGCCGACCTCGTCGGGGCTGTGCGCATCGCTATCTATGCAGAAACTTGCGCCTTGCGCGGCTGCGGTCTTCACGAATTCCACGTCGAGCTGTGCATGCTTCGCGTTTATCTCAAGCGCCGTACCCACCCTGGCGCACTCGCGTGCAAGTTCCTCAGTGTCGATCGACACGTGGAGCCCGGGATGCGTCACTATGTCAACGCGGTTCCTTTTTACAGCTTCTATCAAGGACTTGGTGTTGTCAACCCTTGCCCGCTGGGCGAAAGACCTGCTCCGTCGTCCCAGTAGATTGCGAACGGAAAGCTTCCAGGAATCTGACAGAGTCTTACCTCGCACCAGGAGATGGTGGCCGACGAGCACCACATCCATGCGCCTCAGGACATCTGCGGGGACATCGAGATCGCCGTCGGTGCTGACAATGTTCGCCTCCACCCCCATAAGAACCTTCACACGGGGAAAGGCCGCCCGGCACTTCTGAACCTCCCCCTCGATCTCGTCGAACGTGGCAAGATCCCTCACTCCGAGGCCGAACAGGTTTGCAGGGCCATGGTCTGTGATGGCAACGGCTTCAAGCCCCTTCTCCGCAGCTACGCGTACGTTCTCCAACACAGTGCCTGTTCCATGGCTAAACCTCGTGTGGGTGTGGTAGTCGGCGAAAACGTGCATCGTATCCCTCGCAGGTTCACTATCAGTATACCATAGTCTTCGTACCCGATCCGGAGACGAAGTCTTCCGGCGACGGTTCCAGATCCGCGGCAGCCTCTTCATCTATGATGAGCGTAACGTCCGGGTGCAGCTGCAACACCGAACTGGGGACCATCTCTGTCACAGGCCCGTGGACAGTCTGGGCGATGACCGGAGCTTTGGCCTTTCCGCTGGCGAGCAGGATGATCTTCTTGCTGTTCATAATGGTCCGTATCCCCATGGAAATCGCCTGGCGGGGCACGGCGTTCTCGTCTCCCCCGAAGAACCTTGCGTTTGCCTCAAGGGTGCGCTTGTCCAGGAAAAGCGCGCGAGTGCGTGAGCCGAATTCCGTTCGCGGCTCGTTGAACCCGATATGGCCGTTCCTCCCGAGTCCAAGGACAGCCATGTCAACCCCGCCCGCATTTCTTATTGCCCTTTCATACGCGAGGCATTCCTCCTGAATGTCACGGGCGAGGCCGTCCGGGATGTGTATGCGATCCGGCGGAACATTAACGTGATTGAAGAATCTGCTATGCATATACCAGTGAAAACTCGCGGGATGATCGGGCGCAAGGCCCAGGTACTCATCGAGATTGAACGTCGTGACAAGCGAGAAATCCAGGCCTTCTTCGCGGTGCATCCTTACAAGCTCTTCGTAGAGCCCGAACTGAGTTTCGCCGGTCGCAAGGCTGAGCACGCTTGCAGGTTTCTTCCGAACCTGCGCCGCTACGGCCGCCGCGGCTTCGCGGCTCATGGTGTCATAATCCTGTGCTACTACAACAACCACAACCAACACCCCCAAATCACTGTAAAGAAGCGTCTCCTGTTTGACCGAAACCTTGCCGCCGAAATCCCTGCCCTTCTAGCTCCATGAATAAGGCGCGAGAAGCGAAGATTCGTCAAGCTGACAAAGCTGCCCCGCAGGCGGCGTTGGGTTGATGAAGCTGAAAGATTGGGAAGCTCAGCGGTACACGATGACGCCACCTACAATGGTTGCCCGAACGGCCACCGACTCGTCGATGAGCACAAGGTCGGCGTCCTTACCCGCTTCGATGCTACCTTTCCGATCGTAGACGCCGATCACCCGCGCAGGTGTGGCCGACGCCATGGTAATGGCATCTGCCAGCGAAACCCCGAGCGCCTCGACCGCCATCCGAACCGCCTTGTCGAGAGTGAGCGCGCTACCTGCTAAGGTGCCATCGGGGAGCCTAACGGCACCATCGCGGTAGGTGACCCGCTGCCCTCCGAGCTCGTATTCGCCCTCCGGCATGCCCGCTGCCATTGTGGCATCTGTGATGAGCGCGAGCTTGTCCCGTCCCTTGCACCTGTACAAGATCCTTGCCACCGCCGGGTGCAGGTGGAACCCGTCGAGGATGACCTCTGTCGTGAGGTCATCGCTCGCTAGCATCGCTCCGACTATTCCCGGGCTGCGGTGATGCAGCCCGCCCATGGCGTTAAATGCGTGGGTCACATGCGTCGCACCGGCCTCCGCCGCCGCCCGGACGTCCTCGAACGAGGCCAGGGAGTGTCCGAGCGACACCTTGATCCCTCTTCGGACTGCGGCCTCAATAAACCCCAGAGCTCCATCGAGCTCGGGAGCGACCGTGGTCATCCTTACCAGCCCTCCGGATGCCTGCACAAGTCCGTCCAGTTCAGCGGCGTTGGCGCCGCGTATCGCACCGAGCGGCTGAGCGCCCCTGATGTCGGGGTTAACCCACGGGCCTTCCAGATGAACCCCCAGGACCGCGGCGCCTCCGGTTCCGCGCCGAGCGGCATCGGCCACAGTCCTTACGGCACCCACAAGCTCCTCGTAAGACGCCGCCATGGTCGTAGGAACCAGGGACGTGGTGCCATGCCTTGCGTGGGCCTGGCACATCGCGGCGACGGCCTCGTAGGTGCCTTCCAGGACATCGTGCCCCCCGCCCCCGTGCACGTGGATGTCCACGAACCCCGGCGCTGCCACGAGGCCGGACGCATCTATAACCTCATGCCCGCCGATGGGGTACTCACGAAACTCGCCGTGTGACCCGACTTTCAGGATCCTGCCATCCTCGATGACAACGAACCCCGAAACCATCTGGCCCTGCGGAGTCAGGATGTCTGCACCCTTGACAATCAAAAGAACACCCCCCTTGACGCGACCTGCCGGGCAATTTCGCCATGCACGGCCGACAAAGCATCTCTAGCAAGTTTACTGAAAGAGCGACTCTTCGATGTTGGCCACGACCCTACCGGTTATAGTGTGGCCAAGCTCCTGGATGGCGAGGAGGAGCGCGCCCACAACCGGAGGGAACCTCGCTTGCAGCACCTGAAACAAAGGAGCTACCTTGGTGAGTTCCCTGACAAGCGCCCTGCGGACGATTTCCCCTGAAGAGAACACTCCGCCCGATGTGATGCAACACAAAGCCTGATCCTGCATGCCGAGGGACTTTACCACAGCGGCAGCGGCGAGCCCGAGCTCGGTGCCGGCGCGGCGGAGTATGCGGCGCGCCACGCGGTCTCCTTTGCGCGCAGCATCAGCTACGAGGACCGAGAGACCTGCTATGTCTGTCCTGTCGAGGCCCCGGCGGTAGGCTATCTCGATAAGATCTTCAGGAGAACCGATCTTGAAGTGCTGCAGAACGGCTTCGCGAAGAGAGGTAGGGTCCCCACGACCATCGCTTGCGCGCACAACCGATGTAAGAGCCTCCCGCCCAATCGCGTAGGCGCTTCCCTCATCGCCCAGGATGTATCCCCACCCGCCCGACCGGCTTCTCTCGCCCTTGGCGTTAACCCCGAAGGCTATGGAGCCTGTGCCCGCTATGACAACCACTCCTGGATGGGCCAGCGTGCCACCTGCAAGGGCTATCACTGCATCGTTGTCCACGACAGCTTTTCGCGCAAGGTTGAGGCTCTGAATAAGTCCGAGAACCGCCTCGCGGTCGGCCGGTCTATTTACACCCGCTGCGCCGACCCATACGAGGTCGAAGGGCTCGCCGTCCACAGGCAAGAGGCCCTTTGCCTTACCGATCGCCTCTAACAGCGAAGCCTTCATACCGTCCTTGCCCGATACCTGGTAATTAGCAGGACCTGCCTGGCTGCGGCCGAGTATCTTGCCGTGGACCGTTCCGACAATGCAGTCGGTTTTGGTACCACCAGCATCTATAGCGAGGATGAGTCCCATGTCGCACCTCCAGGTTCGGCAAGCGTGGTCACAAGCGAGAATGCCCGTGGTCACAAGTATGACTTGCAGGTGTCGAAAAGGGTCTTGCGGAGACCGCATGTGATCTCTACGCCCGTCATGTCCAGGGCGTACAGCACCGCACCGAGCACAGGAGGAGCCTTAAGGAGTATGAATTCCGCGCGCGGGTATTCCGCCAGAACCCAGCTCTTGAGAGCGTCCGTCATCACAGGGTCTTCCGCATTGGCAAAAACCCCGCCGGATAGCACTACCTTCACTTGACTATCCGTTGAAAACAGCTTTCGCAGCGCGGCGAGGATGGCGATAGCGAGTTCCTGACCCACCTCCCGGAGGATGTCGCAGGCCACCTCATCATCTTTACGAGCCGCTTCAAACACAAGGGGAGCAAGGTATGCCACGTGGACGCGCTCACCGGAACCGGGATAGAACCGCTCGACCAGGTCGTCAAGGACCTTTAGGCGCAACCGCTCGCAGAGCATATCATAGAGTATGGTGGGCTTACCGCGGCCGTCGTGGCCCCGCGTTGCCATGCGGATGGCGAGAGTCCCTATGTGGTTTGCACCGGCGCTGTCGCCAAACATGTACCCGAGCCCGCCCACCTGGACTCGTTTGCCTTCG
>JBFMGS010000077.1:1363-3654 GCA_040752635.1 Bacillota bacterium | reverse complement strand
GGTGGGCTTACCGCGGCCGTCGTGGCCCCGCGTTGCCATGCGGATGGCGAGAGTCCCTATGTGGTTTGCACCGGCGCTGTCGCCAAACATGTACCCGAGCCCGCCCACCTGGACTCGTTTGCCTTCGGCGTTGAACCCGATCACGTTGGTACCGGTGCCGCAGACAGCCACTACGCCTACTCCATCGCCTGTAGCGACCCTGAGAGCGATCGTGGCGTCGTTTTCCAGGCCCATGCTCGGTGCGGGGTTTACCTCGCGCAGGAACTCTTCTATTATGGCGAAATCCGCCGGACGGTCAGCGCCTGCCATTCCATAGAAAGCACCTACGAGGTCTTCGGCTGTAACACCTGCTGCCCCGGTCGCGAGGTCGATAGCGTGCTTGACCTGGTTCTTCGCAAAGTCTACGCCGATCGCCTGAAAGTTTGCCGGGCCGGCCTTCCCTGCTCCGAGGACCCGCCCCTCCAAGTCGCTTACGAGCGCCACCGTTTTCGTGCCGCCCGCGTCAACCCCGATCACGCACCTCACGAAAAGTCTCTCCCTCCCACATAGCTCCCCCACTGAGCTTCGTTCCCTGGATTTGCAGGGGCGCAAGGAATCGCGCTAAAGCCCTTTCACACTTCCGGTCTGCCAACCCCTATACGCACCTTGCCTCGCTGGCGTAGGAAATCCATAATGCGGCTCACCTGCGTATTGAGCACGTGTTCGTCGGTAAGACCCGCGCGCTCCACCAGCTCTATCGCCGCGTCAAACACGCCGACGCGGGAGGAATGATGAGCGTCGCTTCCAATGACCACCATCACACCGTGTTCCGCCGCAAGCTCCGCAAATCTCTGGCAATTATGGGCGCTATCCAGCCGCACGATGGTAAGGGATGAGTTGTTGATCTCGATGAGCTTACCAAGGGCCTTTGCTGCCATAACAACCTCGGCGATATCCACCTGGAAAGCCGGGTTCCCGGGGTGAGCCACGGCATCCACATGAAGGTTTTCCATGGCGCCTATCATTGCCCTCGTGTTCTCCTCGACTGTCCCGCCGTCATACCCCGTGCCTGCATGAAAGCCGGCGAGAACGAATTCCAGTTTCTCCAAGGCCCAATCCGACAGGTCGAGTTTACCGGACGCGCTGATTATGTTGGCCTCCACCCCCTTCAACACCTCGACCCCCGCAATCCTGGACGGCAGGGATCGCAAGTTGCCGAAGTAGTATCGGTGCGGGCCGCCGGGAATGCTCGGTCCATGGTCCGTGACAGCGATCATCTCAAGGCCTGCCTCTCGCGCGCCGCGGGCCATTTCCTCAATGGTGCTGTACGCATGCCCACTTGAGATGGAATGAGTATGAAGATCTGCCACCAGCTTCATTGCAAGCCCCCCGCCGGTACAGGGCGCAGGTCCCCGAAAAGAGATTCAACGCCGTAAGGAGAATCCCTGCTTCCCGGCGAAGACCCATTGGTCGAGGTTGGGGAACACTGCATCTATAGCCTCGATTGCCTCAAGGTGCCTTAGAGTTTCGGCAGTGACAGGCTCTCGTCCAAGGGCGCCCACAAGCCGCGTAAACCTGTGCCTGTGTTCGAGAAACCTTCTTGACGCGTAGTCCGCAGCCTGTTCCGTGGTGACAAGAAACGGCCAGTCGCTGCTCTGAAGGAGGAGCGCCTCGCGGCCCGCCTGACGAAGGAGTCTTTGGGTAATGGGATGCTCATTCAGAGGCCCCTCTATCCGGTTGGCTTCGCCTACCACCCTTTCTATCTCCGCCTCGGTATTGTGGATCTGCTCCCACATCCAGCCGGTTGCCTCATTGTCCCAAATGTAGTGGGCTCCTCCGAGCCCCCATGAGCTTTCGACCAGATCTATCGAGCGCGTCGGAGGGTGTTGCTCAAGACATTTCGCCGATGTCGCAAGTTCCACGTTTTCGCAGCGAGCAAGGCCTTCCAGAGTCCAACGGAGCCAGTCAAGGCCCTCCAGCCACCAGTGTCCGAAGAGTTCCACGTCGAACGGTGCGACGATCACCCCGTGTTTTCCCGTTTCCTGGTGAAACTCCATGAGCAGCCTCTCAACCAGCCCCACGAAATGATCTGCATGATCCCTGGCACGCGCAAGCGCCGCATCGGGTTGGTATACCTCCTTCGACGCCAGGTCGGTGAGCCTGCTTGTGACTTTCCAGTAGTGGAGACCTGATATAGAGTCTCTCTTGTGGAACTCGCGGTAGTGTCCATCCCCCGGATAGCCCCACTCGGACGACCACACCTGGAGCGCCGTACGATCGTTCCGCCCCAGCACGGAAATACCGCTTCCGCG
>JBFMGS010000077.1:0-1263 GCA_040752635.1 Bacillota bacterium | reverse complement strand
ATGGTCAGCCCACCCGGGATGCCCCGGCCCCGGAGGTCTGTGATGATGTCAAGAAGCGGAATGTACGTCTCAGCCATTGCTTCGAACACCCATTCCTCGCCAAAAGGCCACACTCCGGCTTTTCGGCAATACGGCAAGTGGCTGTGCAGGACAAACACGAACGAGCCCGCAGACATGTCAGCGCCTCCTTACATGTTTTCAGGTCCGGCTCTTATATCGACACCGACGAAAGTCCATGCTCGACAAGGATTCGGGGAAAGGGGCAGCAAGCGCTCTTTGTATGCTCTTAGTGTAAGTCACGCGCAAGGTCGCTATTCCGCCAAACGGCGCCAGCTCCCAGATCTCGGAGGGCTAAGTCAAAGCCTAAAAGACTTCGCCACTGAATCCCCTGGTGTTTCTGGGAAATCTACACAACGAGACTGGTATAAAGGCTTACAGCGCAAGGGATATTAGTAGAGAGACGTGCCGGGGGCACGTCTGGCGGTTTTCGCACGACAGGTGTACGATGCACGACGACCAGGAGGTAGCCGGGGTGGCAAGCGTTAACGAGACGGCAGGGATTAACCAGAGTCTGAGCGACGATCCTCTGAAGCAGGAGTCGAGGACAGCCGGTCGAGCGGAAGTAGAGGAAGTGCGTCTCCCTGAAAGTATATCGGAGCTGCGCATCGTGGAAACCCGCGAGATTAACCTTGCGGAGGATGTGGCCCACGGCACAAGCTACCCCACGTACACCTCGCAAGCAGAGTATGAACTGCCACAAGGCTATGGTAGCACAAAGATCGTGCTCATGGTGCGTGACCCCTACTGGCTGCATGCCTACTGGGAAATCGCAGAGGATGTGTCGGAGACCGTAACGTCGGCGTTGGGGCCTGATGGATGGTATACATCCACGAGGGCCCTCCGAGTGCATGATGTAACCGACGTCGAGTTCGACGGAAGCAACGCTCGCAGGACCATTCACATCGACATAAACAACGACGCCAGCAACTGGTACATCAATGTTGACCGGCCGAATCGAACTTATTGCGCGGAACTCGGCCTTGTGAGCCCTGAAGGCCGATTCGTTCTGCTTTCCAGGTCAAACGTGGTGAGAACACCCCGCGCGGGGGTATCGGAGGTCATCGACGAAGAATGGATGACGATCTCGGCGATAGAAAGGTACTATCCCCAGCCCGCGAGGCTTCCCGCCTCTCCAGAGATGGTATCTGCCGTGCTGGAGCGCATGGCGCGCGAGATGGGTTCAGAGTTCGTGAGCAGCATATC
>JBFMGS010000076.1:0-8434 GCA_040752635.1 Bacillota bacterium | reverse complement strand
CGCTGCTCCGCCTCGGATTGAAACCGGGAAAGCGCGGCGATGCGCACCGGATACCCGGAGAACCTGTCCTTGAAAGTAGTGAAGTGCTGCTGAGCAAGGATGGTGGTGGGGACGAGCACCGCCACCTGCTTCGAGTCCATGACCGCCTTGAAAGCAGCGCGGATGGCTACCTCCGTCTTGCCGTACCCGACGTCGCCGCACAGGAGTCTATCCATAGGCCTCGGCTTCTCCATGTCGGCTTTCACATCTGCTATGGCGGTCAACTGGTCCGGGGTCTCTTCATATGGGAACGTCTCCTCGAACTCTTTCTGCCAGGGTGTGTCCGAGCTGAAAGCATGCCCTTTCAGGGCCTCGCGCGCCGCGTAGAGCTCCAAAAGCCCCTTTGCCATGTCTCGCACGGATTCCTTCACCCGTGCCTTGACCCTGCTCCACTCGGCTCCGCCCAGCTTGTAAAGCTTGGGCGGCGCGTCTTCGGGGCCGACATACTTTTGCAGCAGGCCGATCTGGTCCGTCGGCACGTACAGCCTGTCCTCGCCGGCATACTGGACAAACAAGTAGTCGCGCCTAGTGCCCGCTGCTTCAAGCGTCTTTACGCCCATGTATTTCCCGATGCCGTGGGTCACATGCACGACATAATCCCCCGGCTTGAGGTCCGTGAACGCAGACAGGCGCGGCCCGCCTGCGGCTTGAGTGAACTTGCGTTTCCGCTTCTCTACGCTGTAAAGCTCGCCGTCAGTGAGCACCGCAAGGTGCAGCGACGGGAACTCGAAGCCCATTTCCAGCGTGCCAACGGTCACGATGACGTTGCCCGGCTTGACCTGGTCGGTAATGGCCGGCACGTGCGTGGCTTCGACCCCGTTCTCAGACATGACTTCAGAGAACCTTCGCGCCCGATCTTCGGTGGTAACCACCACGACCACGCGGTAGTTCTTCCTGCGCCAGGCCTTGATATCCCGGATGAGCAGGTCGAACTTGCCGTGATAGGGGCTGGCGGGCTTGGCGGAGAAAGTCTTCACGCGCTCGGTGTGGTGAAGATCCAGCCCACGAGCCATCAGGACCAGTTCGAGCCGCTGGCGCTGCTCGATACGGGCCATTACCTCTTCCGCCGAGGCGAACAGCGACACCTCGCCCGGCAGCACCCTGCCCGTCTCGAGGAACGACGAGTATGCCTCCCTCACCTCGGCCTCGAAACCGAGAAGCGACTCCTTTAGGCGAGCGGGTTCATCCACGAACACCACCGGGTTTGAAGCGTAGTCGAGGATGGTGTTCAGCTCTGGATAGAACGCTGCCGCGTACTGCTCGTCGCCGTCGAAGTGAAGGCCTTCCCGCAGCTTCTCTATGGCACCAGCCGTGCGGTCCTGCAGGGAGGTCGCTCTATCGGTATACCCAAGGTCTGTGAGCTTCCGGCACTGAGCTGCAAGCTGCCCTTCAACCCTTGCTATGCCCGCATCCCGGCTCTCCCTTGCAACAAGGAACTCTCGCGCAGGTGTAATGCTGAGATGTCCCACCTCACGGTTCGACCGCTGGCTTGTCGGGTCGAACTCTCTTATGGAGTCGATCTCGTCGTCGAAGAACTCGATTCGAAAGGGCACGGCGCTATCAGGGGGGAATATGTCAAGGATGTCGCCCCTCGCCGAAAACTGCCCCCACCTCTCGACTATCTCGGACCTTTCGTATCCCATGCCGGATAGCCTCGATATGAGGGTATCCCGGTCTTCCCTTTCTCGGACTTTGAGGGTCATGGCGAAGTCAGCGAAAACCTCCGCGGGTATCAGCTTTCGCGCGATGGCTCTCGCGGTAACGATCACCACGGCGCGCTTTCCCCTCGCGAGACACGCCCTGGCAGCCAGCCGCTGGGCCAGCACCTCGGAGTTCTCTGTCGCTTCCTCGTGGGGCCATAGCTCGAGGGCAGGAAACATCAGAACTTCTCCGGGGGACAAGAGCGTGGCCAGGTCGTCATGCAATTTGTCCGCCTGTTGCGCGTTGTAGGCAACTATGATGAAAGGCCGCGCCGGGACGCTGCGGTACAGCGCAGAGATGAGGTAGGTTTTCATGGACCCGGAGAGTCCGAGCACCACCTGAGACGGCGTCTTCCTTTGGAGACCCGACACGATGCTCACGAGCTCCGGTGATTCGTGCAACACAGAAAGGAAGCTGTTCAATTGGCACTCCTCCTGGCACTCCTCCGACGGCATTCGAAATTGCCCACGCCGAAAAGGGCTTTAGCCCAAGACCCCCGTCTAAAGCCCTGAAAGCCCATACATTTTCGATTCTTGCCTGCGACTTATTATATTATCCGCGTCCGACGCGAGTCAAGGTAAGATCCCAACCAACTCAAGATCGATGGCCGGCCTCAGCCAACGCCACGATGACAAGATTCCACACCGCATGCAGGACCGCGGCAGCCAGCACCGCCGCGAGAGGCTGTCGCGTGATGGTCAAGACCTGCTGCGTTACCACGCCAAAGACGCCGTGGCTCACAAGGCTCATGGCGCCTGCGGCAATGCCTGAGGCGCGCCGCCCGGCAGCATCATACGCCGCCTCCGCGGCGCCGAAGCCGATGTGCGCAACGACAAGCGGCGCTGCGACCGCCAGGGCAAACCCGGTCTTTGCCGCCTCTTCCACCAAGGGCCCCAGCACAAAGGCAAGCAGAGCACCGGGGCGCGCGTTTTTCGACACCGCCCTGTTGAACACCAAAGCTGAACCCGAGGCGAGGGCGATGGCCAGCAGTGCCCGTAACGCAACTGCGAGGAAAACAGCAGCCACTATCCTCTCGATCCTTCAGACAACGAGCGTTCCACCCCGATTTGCTCCGCGATCCCCCGGTCCACGGCGACCCGGGTATTGCCAACCCGAAGGACGAACGTAGGAAAGGTCAGGTCAACCCTTACTTCGCTCCCGGGGAGCACCGCCATGGCGAGAAGCTTCTGAAGCAGGCGGCCGTCGGCCGACTTTATGCCCGCTATCCGCCCGGACTCCCCCGGCCGCATCTCGGCGAGTGAGACCACCGCTATCTCCCCGCGCCCGCCTTTTATTGTGCCGCGCCTGTCGCGGAATATCCTGGCCCCGCTGGCCCCGGCGGTGTGAGTCACAGCGCCACCCCCAGCCACGTGAGGACCAGGTTCAGGGCGCAGCCGGAGGCAAACGCTACAGGGACTATCATCCCTGTGATGGCGAGCGCGGTGCGCCACCCGCGCTCTCTCCACATCATGGCGAACTGCGCTATGCACGGCACGAACAGTGTCAGGGTGACCGACGCCACAACAAGCTGCACCCCGGTCAGGCGCCCGGCCTTGACGAGGTCGTAGAGCCCCGCCGCCCCGTAGTCGCGCCGGAAGAAACCGAAAAGGAACGCGAACGCTGCTTCACCCGGCAGTCCCATGAGCCTGACCGGCACCTCGATCCCTTTCAGCAAGAGGTCGAACAGGCCTGTCATCCTGCCGATCCAAATAAGAACGCTCGCCCCCATGAAAAGCGGCATAACCTCGACCAGGTACCACTTCATCCTCGCAAATGTCTTGGCAAGCACGTTTGACAGGATCGGCACGCGAAGCGGCGGCAGTTCCATGTAAAACACAGGGCTCTCCCCGGGAAGGACTCGCGCAGCTAGGGAGCCTGCCAGGAGGAAAACCGCCCCGACAAACGCCGTCCAGAGCATAAGAGCGCCTGGTCTTGACGCGAGCATCCCCAGGATCACGCCGAGCTGGGCCGAACACGGTACCGCGAGCGCAAGAAGCAGTGTGGCTATGGTTCGCTCGCGCCTGGTCTCCAGGGTCCGCGTGACCATCGTGGCCATGGTGTCGCAGCCGAATCCGAGCGTCATCGGGATCACCGCGCGGCCGCTGAGCCCGATGAACTTGAACACCCTGTCCGCCAGGAGCGCAAGCCTCGGCAGGTATCCGGTGTCCTCGAGGAGGGAGAACATCAAGAAAAACGCGCCGACGATGGGAAGGACGATCGCCACCGAATAGCGTAGCCCGAGGGTGATGAGACCGTAGTCGCCGGCTATGAGTTCCCGCAGGGGAACGCTTGCGATATGCCTGTTCACGAGGGCGTTGACTGCGGGGTTGATCACCTGCCCGAATAGCCACCGCTCCAGGAAGTCCACCGCGGTGCCAGCCCCGAGCACCCCGACGAAGTTATAAAGGCCATAGTACAGCACCAAAAGGAGGATAGGGATGCCGGTGACCGGCGAGAGCGTCACAAAGTCAAGGATGTCCGCAGCGCGGCCCTGCCGCCGTCCGGCGTAGCTGGTCACCCGGCGCACGATGGAATCAGCCTGCTCCTGGCGCTTCATGCCTATAACATATGAAAGAGGCGCGTCATACTGCCGGGCCGCAGACTCGATGATCTGGCAGATCCTCTTGTACCGCTGTCCACCTTCCCTTCGCCTTACAAGCGCATGGATGTCTTTTTCACCCGAAAGCAAAAGAAGGGCCACAGCCCTCCTGGAAACCCGGTAGCCGGCAGAAAGCGAAAGCTCAATCTCACGCGCTGTGCGCTCTATTGGATCGTCTGGATCGTCGCACGGCTTTGAGGTGCGGGCCGGTGATACCCTGGGCACACGCTGCCACCCTATCCTTGAGAGCGTCCACCCCCCGGCCGCGCGTGAGCACCGTGCCGACCACCGCCACACCGAGTTCTCGCTCGAGGCCGGGGATGTCTATTTTCATCCCTATGCGTTCGGCCTCGTCCAGTATGTTTACATCGAGCACCACCGGAAGGCCCGCCTCGATGAGCTGCAGGGTAAACGGCAGCATTCTCCGGAGGTTGCGGGCGTCCACAACGTGCACGACCACGTCGAGGTCCTCATTAAGGAGGACGGATAAGGTGACGCGCTCCTCCTCTGTTATGGGTAGAAGAGAGTACGCGCCCGGCGTGTCTATCACTTCAAAGTCTACGCCCCGTATCCTGGCAAAGCCTCGTGACACCTCCACCGTTGTCCCGGGGTAATTGGAGACTGTCGCGTACGCGCCGGTCAGGGCGTTGAAGAGCACGCTCTTGCCGACGTTCGGCGTGCCGACAATGGCCAGTTTCTTCTTAAGCACCGGGGCCGTCCCCTTCCGAACAAGGGTTGGAAAGCTCCAGGGCTAAAGAGCGCGGATAGGAGCAGACACTGCCGCGCACAGCCCAGCCCTATCCTATTCCCGAGAGCCTTCCCTTGCTCCTCTGCTCCTCTTACGTCGACTCCGGAAAAGCTCCGGCTCGAGGCCAGGCGGGCCTACACGGAAAGGACGGAAGGGGCGGGGGCGCTTAGGCCGTCTGGCCCTTTACGAGCTCCTCAACGAACTTCGGCAGGACAAACGCGGCCTTGTGGACCTCAGGCGTGTAGTACCTCGTCTTCAGGTCGGCGCTCCGGGCGTCAGCGAGCGGGTCGTACTTCTTCGACGCCAGCACAAAGCTCCATAGCGCGCCCGGGTAGGTGGGCACCGTTGCCAGGTAGAGCCTCACGATGGGGAAGACGCTGCGGAGGGTACGAACGACCCGGGATATCAGCTCCCCGTGGAAGAACGGCGACTCCATCTGGGCGCAAAACACCCCACCGTCAGTCAGAGATTCGTATGCCGACCGGTAAAAGTCCTCCGAGAACAGCACCACCCCGGGGCCGATGGGGTCGGTGGAGTCGCAGAGTATGACGTCGTATTCGCCCGGGTGGGTCCTGACGTGCTCGGCTCCGTCGCCAACCATTATACGGCAGCGAGGATCTCGCAGCGCGCTCGACAGGGTTGGAAGATATTCGCGGCTCACCTCGATGACCCGCTCGTCTATCTCCGCCAGCACCGCGACATCCACAGAGGGGTGCTTGAGGATCTCACGGATGGTTCCTCCATCCCCGCCCCCGACGACCAGGACCTTGCGGGGAGACGGATGGGTGCACAGCGGCACGTGGGCGATCATCTCGTGGTAAACGAACTCGTCCAGGTCCGTCGTCATGATGCAACCGTCCAGGACGAGCACCTTGCCGTTGCTGACAGTCTCAAACACTGCCAGGTCCTGGTACTCGGTCCTCTCACGGTGGACGGTCCGCGTAACTTTAAGAGATAATGCCACCCCCGGGGTCTGTCTCTCTGTAAACCACAACTCCAACTCGGCGCCCCCCTCATATAATGTGGAACTGCTTGCCCGCGGCAGGATTGCCTGTCCGCGCTGCTATTGTATTCCTGACCTGCCAGCGTGTCAACGGCGGCCAAGGGTCTCGCGAGCCCGCGAGCCCGGCTCGTTGACCCGTCGTTCTCTTTCCGGTAGAATGAAGATGGCAATATTCGGATTACGTTGGAAATAGCGGAGCTAGGCAGGTATAGCTCTCGGGGGCAAGCGACGGAGGTGTGCGTGATCATGATCGAGCCTCGGATTCTACCAGTCGAGGAGATTGTCTCCGAGGAGGAGTTCACCGACCGGGTGGAGATACTGAGAGAGCTGGAAAACTGGTACCGCAATATCAAGCGCAGGATCTCCAGCAGCCTTGCGCTCATCTCGCCACGTCGGATGGGCAAGACCGCGGTGCTCGACAGACTGGTCAACACCGTATTCTTCAAGGACTATGACGTGGCCCCCTTCTACTTCAAGATGAAGCGGGAGGAGACCACGCTGCGGAAGTTCTTGCTGGAATACTACACCACGTTCTTCAGGCAGTATATTGCGTACATCCTGAAAGACCCGGCGCTCTATGCGAACAGCGAAGTGGATCTCAAGGCCCTGTTGAGATTGGAGACGAGTGACGAGAGGGTGCGCTATATCCAGCAGGAGCACATCAGGGTCTTTGTCGAGAGGCATGAGGAGCGCGGCTGGCAGGACGCTCGCAACCACTGGGAAGATATGATCAAGACCCCGGAGTTCCTCGGGGCGATCCTTGGGGTTCATGTGGCAGTCATCATCGATGAGTTCCAGGACATGAAGTTCTACATCTACGACGCTGAGGATGAGAGGGAGGTTGACCCGAAGATCCACCGATCAACCGACCTTACGGCGACCTATGACCGCCAGTCCCAGAGCAGACGCGCTCCCATGCTGGTCTCGGGTTCGGCTGTGACGATGATATTCCGCACCGTCATGGGCGGGCCCCTTGGCGGGCGGTTTGATTTCAGATACTTGAAGCCCATGGCGATCGAGGACGGCGCCGCGTTGATGAAGAGACTCCTCAGAGCGCGCGGCTCGGGCATCACCGATGAGCTTGCCGTTTACTTGAGTTCCAGGGTGAACGGCCATCCCTACTACGTATACTGCTGCGCCGAGTCTAGCTGCCCTGACAAGGACTTCACCACAAAGGGAGGCATCGACAGGATCATCGAATACGAGGTGACGAGGGGCAAGATATTCGGCTTCTGGGAGACCCACTTCGCTGAAAACCGGCGGTACATTAACCAGGACGATGACATGGAGCTCGGCAAGAAGATCATCTACTACTTCACGAAGTACAACGACGCCCCGGTGGACATCGAAGAGATCGCGAGCAAGCTCAAAGTGAGCAGGTATGCCGTGGAAGAGAAGATCGAGAAGCTCTACCAGGCGGACCTCGTCTACAGGAGCGACTTCAAGTACTACACCTTCAACGATATCATGCTCATGCGCTACATCCAGCACCGCTACGAGAGCGAGCTCGAGGACGTCGAGAAGGTGGACCTGAAAGAGCAGGGCCTTTTCAACTACGTCAAGGGCAAGTTCCTGGAGATGGTGGTCCAGAACGTGATGTCAAGGTTCAACAACGAGGAGCTCGACGGAAAGCTCTTCGGCCGTCCGGGCGAGGTCATCACTGCGCCGCTCTTCCGGGCACGCGGGGACATGGTTGTAAAGCTGCCCACCTCCGGGGAGTATCAGATCGACGCGTACGGGGACTGTGAGCGGGATGGAATAAAGCACATATGGGTAGCAGAGTGCAAGTATCGGAAGGACGAGCCCATGACAGCCCAGGAGGTAAGGAAGGCCCTTGAGGCGGCGGAAGTGGTGAAGGAGATGCGAAGGGGCCAGGACCTTACGGTGTGGCTTGTATCGACGGGCGGGTTCACACGGGAGGCGCTGACGCTGATAGGAGTGCTGATACAAGGGAGCGAGGGGCGCCGTGGCCAGGGGCAGGATAACGCGATGTCTGGCGGCGGGTCGGGGGACGGCGGGCGGCCGGACGCCGAGCAGCGGGGCGACGAGGCTCAACGGATGCGCTGCCTTTTCTCGGGACAGGATGAGATAAACGAGATCGCCAGGCTGTATGGTATAGGAGTGAAGGTCGTAGAACTCGGGTGATGCTGGCGCCAATCAACCGGCCCGACCGATGCGTCAGTCATACCCTGCAGCGCGCGTAAGTCCCTGTAGGCCGCGAATAGCAGCCGCTGGGCCTCGTCATACTCTGCCATGGAGGAACTTCCCTTCCCGCAGCGCCCGTGCGATGATGTGATTGCGGGCATTACGCCAGCGTTCCACCTCTTCGAGGCTGTAGACTAGA
>JBFMGS010000075.1:6721-8457 GCA_040752635.1 Bacillota bacterium | reverse complement strand
GACCCCGCAGTTGTCCAGAACCACGTCGGCCACTTCATACAGCTTCTTTCCGGAAGGGTGCCGCGAGGTCAGGGCCTCGGAGTACGCCTTCGAAGTTAGGGCTACGACTTTCACGCCTTGCTCCCGCGCCAGAAGCGCAAGCCCCACAGGAAGCGCATTCTTTCCGGAGACGGACCCGATGATGAGGACGTCGCCGGGGAAAATGTTGCTTCTGTCGAAGACGAATTGGGGCAAGCCCGGGATCTCGTCCAGGTAGACCTTGGCCTTCCGCTTATCTGGACGCTGAGGACCGGGATTTTCCACTTCTATCGCGATCTTCACGGGCCGAAGGAGCATGAGGCCCCCGGTGCGCCCGAACATTTCGTGCATGAGAAGGTGGCCGGTATCCATGAGGTGCACGGCTCCGCCACGGCTTACGCAGTCTGCGATAATGTCTGCTGCAAGCGCAAGGTTTTCGGATTGTGTCTGCTCGATCCTGTCAAGCACCGCCCGAAGCGATCTCAGATACTCAATACCTAGCATAGGGCCTATCATCTCCTGACGTAACTGTATTGTATGTGTTCCATTAGAGGGTGAGTGCAAGGTCCAGCAAGGTTCATGTTGCTATACAGGTGATAATCATAAACGTCCGTGGGGTAAACAACCTCGCTGGGGCTCCACGAGTTGTCCCACATCATTGCTCCATTCCTGTCACTTTAGGTAGGAGAGTTCCCTCGCCGCTGCCTCAAGATTATCCAGAACCGCGGCCGTTACCGTCACGCCTATCCTTTCGAGAGCAAGGATCAGGGTTCCGACAGCCGGGGCGAAGCGAGCCCGGACGACCCGGCAAGTATCATCGAACTTGAGCACAGAAGAGGCGAACGCATCGTGAAGGGCACTCCCGGCCTTGGCCACTCCTCCGGTCAGCGCAACGGGGCACCCTTCCCCCTTAAGCCCCAAGCGGATGAGGACATACCCTGCCAGATCCCCGAGATCGCGTCCTGCCTGTTCAAGAATGCCGCGGGCCACCATATCGCCGGCTTCCGCCGCGCTGGCTACCAGTTCAGCCAGGGCGGCGATCCGCCCCCGCGGAGACTCCCACCGGTACACGAGCTCCACCAGGTCTTTAGTCCTGATAAGCCGCCACTTCTCAGCAATTAAGGTGGAGAGGGACGTCGGCTGAGATCGCCCTTCCTCGGCGCGCACCACCGCGCGCAGGGCCTTGAGGCCGATGTCGTAGGCGCTGCCTTCGTCGCCGAGGAGCGGACCCCAGCCTCCCAGCGTAAGGCGCTGTCCGCCGCGGGTGAAACCCACCGCGAGCGAGCCCGTCCCCGCCAGCGCGACCACCCCATAGCGTTGTACCAGGGCTCCAATGAAAGCGCTCAAAGCATCGCTGGAAAGGGTGAACTCGGATGCCTGTACCAGTGAGCTGAGGCACCCGACAACCGATTCCCGGGTTACGCCCGGCGCGGTGACGTACAGGGCGTCTACAAGAACCGGGCGACCGGCGCCGAACCCCGCCGCTGTAAGCGCCTCCCGCGCTGCAGCAGCAAGGGATTCCTGGGCCGTCGCCTCCGGGACAAACAAGGCGTTGACAGGCCCCCCGCGGCCAGCCCCTAGCACCCGGCCGTTTTCATCTGCGATAAGAAAAACGGTTTTCGTCCCGCCCCCATCGGCTGCGGCCACCAGCCTCGGCCAGACCATTTCACGACCCCCTGATGCAACGTTTAGGACCTAAGGACATGCACTTCCAGGCG
>JBFMGS010000075.1:0-6621 GCA_040752635.1 Bacillota bacterium | reverse complement strand
GGGTTCCCCCTCGGGCACCTTGAGGGCGTCAGCTACCTTAGCGTCTGCCGGCTCAGTGTTCATCGAAATCACGTGCCCTCCGGGGGTTAGGCCGCGTTGCCTCATGTCTTCGGAGAAGCTTGTAAGCTTGAGGAGCTGCTGCCTGAACTTGGGTTGGGCTACGTAAGTGCCGGTGCGAGGTCGGCGCACTAGCAAGCCTTCTGCCACAAGGGCCCTGATCGCCTGTTTCACTGTAATCTGGCTCACCTTGTAAAGAGCGCAGAGCTCCCTCTCAGTAGGGATTCTGTCTCCCGGCTGCAAGATCCCGTTCTCTATTCGTGCCTTCCAGACGCTCTTGATCTGCTGGTAAAGCGGAACAGATATGTTGTGATCTACCTGCATGAGGCCTTCCTTTCTACTACAGGCGAGTACTTCACGATTTGGTAGCTTGCACTATAATGATTATATTCGTTATATTAATTGGAATTCCTTCATGCGGCGTTAGAATTATCGGATGTCCCCGGAACCTGTGAGTTGCTCGGCTCGTGAAGTGGGAATGCCTCTATACGCTAAGTCAGCAATCGATCAGGCCTTGGAACAGGCTTTTGGCAGTAAAAGCGACGCTTCCTGAACCAGCGGACACTACAACCTCAGCGTAGCTTCCTGACACGCGACCGCCCGTGTTCCAGGTTTCGACCGGGGAGTTCACGCAAAAGCAGGGTACCCCGTGAACTACCTCTCTGGAGTTCCAGTGGAGGTGGCCGTGGAGGACGGCTGCGATCCCGGAACGGTTCTTGAGAACGTTCCAGATCTCATCCCTGTTTTCTACGTAAGCTAATGGCTCGATCGACTCGAAGAGCACATTCGACGAGATATCCTGGTAGCCCAGGGCATGATGACACAAGATGACGCTCTTGCCTGGATTAGCCTTCAGGTCTGACGTAAACCACTCCAGCTGAAGGCGAGACACCTTCCCCCCAACCCCGTCTATCGGAGGATCGGACGTGTTCAGCACCACGAAATGCACTCCCTTCAGGTCGAACGACCTGAATTCCATTGACTGCTGAAAGATGTCCTCGTTTTCCTCTCTCGACAGGTTGATGCTGTCGTGGTTCCCGAGGATGTGGACCACCGGACAGCTTAGCCGCTCAAAGGCGGATCGTACTTTTTTCTGGTTCAGTGTATCTTGTGACCTGTCCACGTCCAACACCCTGTCCCCCAGGTCCACGACGAGATCCGGCTTGAAATGCACGTTCATCTCCGCAACGAAGCGGTCGAGCAGTTCGATGGCCTTCGCCCCAACATGGGTGTTCCGACTGGGGCCACAATGAACATCGCTTATCATCCCGATCCGAAGAACTCCCGTCTTATCCTCGTTAGTCCGCCTTAACAATGCCTGCAACACCTCCACTGGTAACACATCCCCAGGCCGCGCAGTCGTGGCAGCCGAGATCCCATCCCCGCGTTCGTTTCGCGACGTAGAGCTCACCCACCTTCATTCGCCGTACTGCTTTTCAGAATAACGCTGAACCCCATGTGAGAGTAACTGGGATTTGTTGAGTATTTCTGCGCAAGCAGGTCGTTTCCTGCGGGCGGCAGAGTTGGCCCTAAACGAAAGAAGCCGGCAGGCGATGTCTTGACTACTCTCTAGGCTAATCAACGTTCATGTCAGATCATTGTCACGTCCGCCAGCAGAACGTTGACACAAATGCCCGGACTATTACCAGCGCCCGCCAGCGAGCGAGCGAGGTCAGACTCCTGGCCGTATCTGTAACCTGGCCATAGGTCTCCACGGAGGTTTGGCTCCACAAGAAGGGAGACGAAGGTATCCCGCGATGAGCGCGATGAGCAAGTGGCCGGAATTGGCAAGAGCCGAGGCCGGTAGTGGAGGTCGGTAGTGAAGGTTGTCGAATGAATGGCGAGCATGCACGACTGCGCAGATCCAAGACACCACTACCCATGCCAACAGGAAGTCGTGCGAGGGTCATGTCAGGGAATCTGACATGACTTTTGACACGCTACTCTGCCGGGGCTATAATCGTGGCATAAAAGCGATGAGGGAGGTGACGCGATTGCAGGCGGGCCCAGAGTCCCCGGTCTTCCGCATAGGAGTTGCGAAGGAGCTTACGGGTCTATCCGAAAGGCAGATAAGGTATTACGATCAGGTTGGGCTGGTCAGCCCGAAAAGAACAGAGGGCGGCACCAGAATGTACTCGGAAAACGACATAGCGATGCTCAAGCGGATTAAGGAAATGATGCAGTGGGGATTCCGGGTGAAAGAAGTGAAAGAGAAGCTGGAAGAGGAAAGGCTCAAAGCTGAACGCCGTGGAGGACGTGGGGGACACATTGGAAAGAGGGTAGAGAACGGAGCAGGTTTTCTTGCCACAGAAGACGAAAGGCCTCTCGTCTTACGATCGCTGTACCCTGTGTCCAACCAGGCCGCGTTATCCAGGACGCTGGATAAGATTAGAAAAGACTGAAAGAGGGGAAACAAAATGCCGGACTCCGCCAAAGAAGAAGTCCTCAAGAAAGCTCGGGAACTGGGAGTGAAGTTCATTCACCTGCAGTTCACGGACATCATAGGTGTTTTAAAGAGTGTAGCGATACCCGTGGAGCAGTTGGAGGCTGCCCTCTGCGGTGACTTGATGTTCGATGGCTCTTCCATAGAAGGGTTCGTGAGAATCGAAGAATCCGACATGTACTTGCGTCCTGACCCCTCCACGTTTGCGGTATTCCCCTGGACAGAAAGTCAGGGCACTGTCGCCAGGCTTATGTGCGACATCCACAACCCGGACGGCACACCGTTTGCCGGGTGCCCGAGGCACACATTGAAAGCCATCCTGGCAGAAGCCGCCGAGATGGGATACACCATGATGGCAGGACCAGAGCCAGAGTTTTTCCTGTTCGATAGAGATGAAATCAAGAGAGCCACCATTAATACATTTGACCAGGCAGGTTATTTCGATCTTTCTCCGGTAGATCTGGGCGAAGAAGCAAGGCGCGACATGGTTTTGGCCCTTCAGAAAATGGGGTTCGAAATCGAGGCCTCACACCACGAAGTTGCCCCGGCGCAGCACGAAATAGATTTTCGTTATGCCGATGGATTGAAGACTGCTGATAACATTGCGACGTTCAGGTTCGTCGTGAGGGTAGTAGCCCGACAGCATAATCTTCATGCCACATTCATGCCCAAGCCGGTCTTCGGCGTGAACGGGTCGGGAATGCACACACATCAGTCGCTGTTCCGTAACGGTGAAAACGCGTTCTACGACCCGAAAGGAAAATACCAGTTGAGCGATGAGGCCTTGTATTACATCGGAGGCCTTATGAAGCACGCGCGTGCCTTCGCTGCGATCACCAATCCCACTGTAAACTCATACAAACGGCTGGTCCCCGGCTATGAGGCGCCGGTCTATATCGCATGGTCCGAGAGAAACAGAAGCCCTCTCGTGCGCGTGCCCGCCGCAAGAAAGAGCGCGACCAGGATTGAGCTGCGTAACCCGGATCCGTCGTGCAACCCCTACCTCGCTCTGGCAGTCATGCTCAAAGCAGGGCTTGACGGTATCAAGAACAGGATCTTACCGCCCGAGCCGGTCAATAGGAACATCTATGCCCTCACAGCGGCTGAGCGGAAAGAGATGGGTATCGAAAGCCTTCCCGGTTCCCTCAAAGAGGCGCTTGAGGAGCTACAGCAGGACCCCGTCATCATGGAGGCGCTTGGCCCTCACATCCTGGAGCGCTTCATCGAGGCCAAGAACCTCGAGTGGGATATCTACAGGACCCAGGTCCACAAATGGGAGATCGATCAATACCTCACAGTGTTCTAGTCGGAGGCGAGCATCATGGACTGTGCCAGGGTAGCGGATTATCTTGCAGACTGGATCAGGGACCAGGTCTCCAGCGCGGGGGCCCGGGGGGTCGTAGTGGCGATAAGCGGGGGAGTTGACTCCGCGGTAGTTGCCGCCTTGTCTGCGCGTGCGATGCCAGGGAGCATCCTGGGACTCTTGCTCCCGGCCCATAACGATCCCCAGGACATGGAGGATGCACGAGCTGTAGCCCAGGCCTTTGGCATACCCACCGAGGTCATCGACCTGGCGCCCTTGTTCGACCTGGCTGTTGAGTCTTTTGAGCGGAGAGCTACGCGTGAGGACGCGAAAGACGCGACACCGCATCACCCGGGCCGGCCTTCGGTTGCGGTGGCGAACCTCAAGCCCAGGCTCAGGATGATCACCCTTTACTACTTTGCCAACAAGCTCAATTACCTTGTGGCCGGGACTGGCAACAGAAGTGAGATAGAAGTCGGCTATTTTACCAAGTACGGAGATGGCGGGGTTGATATCCTGCCCATTGGTGGACTGGTGAAGACGCAGGTGTGGGAGCTTGCGCGGTTTCTGGGCGTGCCGGAGAGGGTGGTTTCGAAAACACCCACTGCCGGTCTCTGGCAGGGCCAGACGGATGAAGGCGAAATGGGCCTTACTTACAGGGACCTCGACCGGTTCCTCCTCACCGGGCAGGCTTCGCCTGAAGTGCGTGAACGGATCGCGAGAATGCACGCCAGAAGCGAGCATAAGCGGCGTTGCGCCCCTGTTGCCGAGCTTCCGCCGGAGCTTTTGGCCTGATGCCGAACACCCGACAGTCGGAGCGCCTCATCGTCATAGCCGAGTGAGGTGCCTGTCGCCGTAACCGAATGGGGGTTTTGAGGCTTCACCCACATGCCCGTCTCCTTTGAAACCCGCACGGCCGAAACCCGCGCGGATTGCACCGTGGACCCCGACGCGAGCCATCCTGATATTCGTCAGGGTGGCTCATTTGTTTCTGACGACATCGGATGTGTGTTCTGGACCACAGAGGAGACTGGCCCGCGATGGCGAAGGAATATGCTATGTGTTTCTGGGGGTGCATTTTAGGATGATCCGCAAATCGGAAGAGATGGAACGGGAGATCCGTGAGAGAATGCGCGGCGGCAACGGGGCTGTGGAGATCCGCCACGTTTTCCGGGAGGACCAGCTGACCGGCAAAGCCCGGCTCTTCGCCCACCTGCGTCTTCCGGTGGGCGCGTCCATCGGCTTTCACCGCCACGAGGGTGAAGAGGAGGCTTTCTATATCCTGTCGGGGCGTGGAGTCGTGGATGATAACGGCGCGAAGCACGAGGTGACAGCAGGCGACGCTGTCCTCACGGGTGGCGGCGCGGGTCATGCGATTGAAGCGGTAGGGGATCAGCCCCTGGAGATGATCGCCGTCATTTTGAAGTACAGCTAATACTGGGATACAGAGTCTGGTGATAGCAGGGAATGGTAGGCAGGGAGTCCAGGGAGTCTGAAGAACAATTGCGCCAAGTACCAGGCGTGGTGGAGCTTGACGCAACTTCAGGCGAGGTGCACCTCAACCGCGCAGCTTTGCCGCGGGCTGCGAAAAGCATCGTCTTCGGCCGGGGCTCGAGCGGGCCTGCCGTTTCCGAGGTGGTGGGCGGACTCGCAGGCTCATCGACGATCCTTGCGGTGGTCGGGACATCGAGTTCCAAGACACCCGCGATATCTGCACTTCTAGACCGCTTGCGACGTGTCACGGACGCCCTCGGGCTAGCCGGTAACGCTGAACTCCCGTGGACCTCAGGGCGCCTGCAAGCAACTCGCGACGGGTATCCGCAAGCAACGCACGACGCCAGTGCCGGGTGCGGGCTCGCCGGCTACGGCTCCGACTTCGACAGGCGCGCTGACCTCCCGGGCCCCGCTAGCCCTGTTGCCCCTAACGTCGAAGTCCTCCAGGTAGGAGGCCACGCCGATCATGCTGCCATTCAGGCTGGGATCGCCGTCGTGCAGCGGACCGGCGCAAGCCTTGTGGTGGCCGTGGGCGGCGGCACGACCCTGGATGTAGGCAAATCCGTCGCAGCCCTGGCCCGGCAGGAGGGCGGAGAAGATGTGGCTGCTTTCCAACTGGGGCGAAGGCAGGTGATAGCCGAAAGGACCCTCCCCTGGGTCGCTATCCCAACTACGTCGGGCACAGGCTCCGAAAGCACCGACAACGCTGTCATCGAACTCGGCGAAGAAAAGAGAAGTATCCGCGGCATCCCGGCTGCCAGTCTGATCGTGGCTGACCCGGCACTCACCGATTCGCTGCCGCTCAGGCCCACTGTTGTCGCAGCTGTGGATGCCCTGGCCCAATCGCTCGAGATCCTGACCAACTCGGCCGCATCTGAGGACGTGCAGGCCGTAGCACTTGCCGCTTTCGCCACCCTGGCGAGGGGAATCGAGGAACTTTGCGCGATCACGGCGGGCGGGTCTCCATGTCGCTCGGCCGCTGCAGCGGGTGGCGCGACGGGTAGCAGCTCAGACAGGCCGAGTCAGGTGGGCTCAGCCACGCGAGACATATTAGGCTGGGGCAGCCTTCTGATGGGAATCGCTTTTGCCCATGCCCGGCTGGGCTTGCCTCACGCGCTGGTGCACTTTTGCTCCCGTTTCGGGCTATCCCACGGCAACATGGTGGGGATCTTGCTGACACCGGGGCTGGCAGTTCAGGCTCGCGACCCCGAGACTGCAAGGAGACTGGCCAGGGCAGCGCAGGTTTTGCAGGCTTCGGATGTCCCTAAGCGTGTAGAAACGACCGACATGAGGCGTGCTTCTCTGCCCGCGACCGACGTGCCCG
>JBFMGS010000074.1:0-8567 GCA_040752635.1 Bacillota bacterium | reverse complement strand
CGGACATGTTTAGTGGTATAAAATATCAAACGCGGCATTGTGTTCAACCAGAAGGAGGCGTTGCGTATGCTGAGAAGATGTGGAAGCTCGCTTGCAGTACCAATTCTCCTACTCCTGGCCCTCGCGCTCGGCGTGCCCACGATTATGGCCCAACCGAAGAGTGGGGGCACTCTTCGTATTGTGGCCACGTCAGTGCAGCAGTTGGATCCCTACAAGACAGCAGCTAATGATGAGACCAACGCAGCAAGTCTTGTGTACGACCCCCTCTTCATAATCAGCAAGGACCACTTCAAGCCGGCTCCCCATCTTGCAGAAAGCTGGGAGAACCCGGACGACAGGACCTGGATCTTCCATCTGCGTAAAGGCGTACTGTTCCATGATGGGAACTCAGTATTCCCCAAGGGAGCCCGGCGAGAGCTGACCGCGGACGACGTGGTCTACTCCATTGAGCGCTTCCGGAAGGTGAGCACCGCGTTCACTCTAGGTGAGATCTCGAGCGTCAAGGCGCTCGACCGCTACACCGTCGAGATCAAGACCCCTCATCCCGAACCGTTCCTGGTCAACGACCCTAACCGCCTCGCCAGAGTGGTCATAATGGCCCGCGAGGTCGTGGAAAAGCTCGGTGAGGACGGCGTCGCCAAGAATCCCATCGGCACCGGCCCTTTCAAGCTCAAAAGCTTCGTGCCCGACCAGGGCCTCGTATTCGAGAAGAACCCCAACTACTGGCTCCCGGTTTACCTGGACAGGGTCGAGTTTGTAGTCATCCCAGATCCGACTGTCCAAACCATAGCCCTGAGCTCCGGCGAAGTGGACGTCATACCTTATCTCTTCAATGTGGACGCCATGGCTACCCTTGCCAAGGACTCCAACCTCAAGCTCTACTCCCGCGGCGGGTCCTACCGGGGTCTGGGCTTCAATGTCAAGACCCCTCCGTTCGATGAACTGGCGGTCCGCGATGCCATCGCGAAGATGCTGGACATCGACAGCGCGTTCAAGTCCGTCATAGGCCAGTTCGGCGAGCGGGCCTACGGGCAATGCCCTCCCTGGGTTCCGTTCGGTTACGATCCGAGCCTGAAGAGCCTCTGGCCGTATAATCCCAAGGCGGGTCTCGAGCAATTGGCCAAGGCGGGCTTCAAGGACACCAACGGCGACGGGATCCTGGACCGCAACGGACAGCCGCTCAAGGTTCAGATCAAGGCGATCCCCGGGTCCCAGGTAAGGGTCCTCACCATCCTGGCGACTCAGCTCAAAGAGCTCGGCATCGACGCCTCCGTGCTGCAGCAGGATGTCGCGGTGTGGGTGGACGACCTCATAAAGGGCAACACCGGCGTATTCTTCGACTTCAGCTTCGCCGGCACCACGGGGCTGCACTCCCTGTTCCACGGCAGCATGATAGGTAAGACCAACACCCACTTCTACGCGAATCCGGCTGTGGACGCCTTGCTCGACCAGGCCACCCGGACCGTGGACCAGAAGAAGCTCGGAGACCTCTGGAGGCAGGCGCAGCGTAAGATCATGGAGGATCGGGCGGCGATACCCCTCTACTTCGAGTGGGGCTACTCCGTGGTTAACAAGAAGGTCAATGACTGGGTCCCGCCGTGGGGCGGTCTGCACCTGGTCTCTCTCGAGAACAATGTCTGGCTCTCCAAATAGACCCCGCTTGATGGGATAGGCAAACCGGGCACACCTGATACCTCGGAGGAACCGCGCGCCCCGTTTCCCTGGAGGGCGGGAAACGGGGCGTGTCCCTGAAAAGGAGTAGCAGATGCTCAAGCATATAGTCCGGCGTTTGAGTGTGACAATCCCCGTGCTCATAGGGATCACCTTCATAGTATTTGCCATGGTGACCTTCGCCCCAGGCGACCCCATAACTCTCATGCTCGGGTCGGAGACTGCGAACCCCGAAAACGTGGAGAGGTTGAGGCACGAGCTTGGGATGGACAGACCCTGGCATATCCAGTATGTTAATTACATGGCAAGGCTCACGAGGGGGGATCTGGGGCGCTCCATCACCTACAAACGCCCAGTGGCGGAGCAGATCAAGGAACGGCTGCCTAATACCCTTGTCCTTGCCATAAGCTCCACGCTGCTCGCTCTCCTTGTCGCTGTGCCTTTAGGGGTGATAGCCGCTGCCAAGCGGCGCTCCATCGTTGACTACGGCGCCACCATGCTCGCTATGTTCGGGGTGTCGATACCAGGGTTTTACCTTGGCCTCATGCTAATCATCTTGTTCGGCCTCAAGCTGCGCTGGCTTCCGATACGGGGCATGCGCGGGTTCGACTACGGGATCGTTGAATTCCTGAGGCATCTGATACTCCCATCAGTCACACTTGGCGCCTCCATGGCGGCAATACTCACCAGGCTCACCCGGGCGTCCGTGCTGGAGGCACTGTCCCAGGACTTCATTAGAACCGCCCGGGCCAAGGGAGTGCATGAGAGGGCTGTCTTATATAAGCACGCCCTGAGATGCGCGCTGCTCCCCGTCGTCACGACTTTTGGCTTGCAGTTTGGCTCCCTGATGGGCGGCGCGGTCATAACGGAGACCATTTTCTCCTGGCCTGGCCTGGGCATGCTCGCCGTGAATGCGGTCAAGCATCGGGACATCCCGCTCATACAGGGCACGGTGCTGGTATTCGCCTTGAGCTTCGTCCTGGTCACCCTGGCGGTGGACCTGCTATATGTTCTGATAGATCCGAGGATTCGCTATGAGTAGTGTAGAACGAGAACTGTTGGGACTGAAGGCGCAATCACTGCGCCTGGGCAAGGTCTTTGCGAGACATAAACTGGGCGTGGTCGGAGTCGTGATGGTCGCTCTCTTCGTCGGAGCCGCCGTACTGGCCCCGTATGTCGCTCCTTACGACCCATATACCATGAACCTGGACAACGCTTTCCAGCCTCCGAGCTCTCCAGGTCACCTTCTTGGCACGGACAACTTCGGCAGGGACATTTTGTCGAGGCTCATATTTGGCTCCCGAATCTCGCTCCTCATAGGAATGGTGGTAGTATCAATCGCAACGGTGACTGGAACTTGCCTCGGCCTTCTTTCAGGGTACTACGGTGGCTGGGTCGACCAGGCCATCATGCGACTGGTCGAGGTGTTCTACTCATTCCCGTTCCTCGTCCTCGTCATCGCCGTAATGGCGCTGTTCGGTCCCAGCATATTCAATGTCATGTGGGTGCTGGGCTTCGTGAGTTGGCCGATGTACGCAAGGCTGGTGCGCGCGCAGGTGCTATCGCTCAAGACGACCGACTTCGTAGCCGCCGCCAGGGCTACAGGATGCGGCGACCTGCGGATCATGTTCAGGCACATACTTCCCAACACTCTCACCCCGGTCATAGTCTCGGCCACTCTGGGCATCCCGTCAGCCATACTGGCATCGGCCGCATTGGGCTTCCTCGGATTTGGAGTGCAGCCTCCGACGCCGGAGTGGGGAGCCATGGTGAGCGAGGGCAAGGACTTCATCTTCTTGCACTCGAACATGATTATATGGCCCGGACTGTGTATATTCCTCGTCGTGCTCAGCTTCAACTTCATCGGAGATGCGCTCAGGGATGCGCTGGATCCGCGTCTGAGCAAGCAACTCCACTAGCCCTATCTCACCGTGTACGAGGGAGGGAAAGAGTTGAATATCGACCAGAGGCTTGCCCGAGTGCCCGACTATAAACACTTCCTCACAGTCGATGAGCTTTTCGGCCATACGAAGCATGTGAGCCAGTCCCATCCCGAAGTGGCCTGCTACCAGGAAATCGGCAGTTCCACAAAGGGCGACCCGATACCCATGATTACCATGGGGGATGGCCCCGACCGGATCATGGTCTTCGCGTGTCCGCACCCCAACGAGCCCGTAGGTGCCATGATGGTTCACTTCCTTATCGACGAGCTTGTAGCCGACCCGTCTCTCCGAGAAGGCCGGACATGGTACCTCCTGCCGTGTGTTGACCCGGATGGGACCAGGCTCAATGAGGGATGGTTCAAGGGGCCTTTCAACATCCGCAATTACGCGAAACACTACTACAGGCCGCGTCCCGAGGACCAGGTGGAATGGACTTTTCCGATAAGCTATAAGACGTTCGTATGGAACACCCCCACTGCCGAGACCAGGGCCCTTATGAACGCGATCGAAATCGCCAGGCCCAAGGTGATGTACTCGCTTCACAACGCGGGCTTCGGAGGGGTATACTACTACATCTCCGAAGACCTCAAGCCCATATACGAGACTCTGCACCGTATCCCCACCGCGCGCGGGCTCCCCATGTCTCTCGGAGAGCCTGAGATGCCCTGGGCGGTGCAGTTTCATCCTGCGGTGTTCAAGATCCCGAAATGCACCGACGCCTACGACTACTTCGAGAAATATGGCGAGGCGGACCCGGCGTCCTACATGACCGGCGGCGCATCGAGCTTCGAGTTCGCGGAGCGGGTCAGCTCCCCGTTCTGCCTCGTGACCGAGGTTCCATACTTCAAGTCCGCGAAGATAGAGGACACCTCGCAGCTAAAGGAAACCCGCGGCCAGGTGGTCCTGCGGGGGACCGAGCGCTCCCGGGACATGCTCCACACACTCGACCGCCTTGTCAAAGAGACCAAACCGGAGATGACGGAAGGCGCCATATTCATCAATGCTGTCACTGTGTTCGTCGAGTCGAGCCTAAAGTCCCTCCCGAGTCAGGAGAGGTGGGCGACGGATTCCCCGGGCATGGACCAGCCCGCCACCGTGGCCCAACTGGCCGACGCCTTCCACGTGGCCAGTTTCTACAAGATGCTCCTCGGAAGCATGCTCCAGCGAGCGTTCTCAGCCCAACTGGCCTTGGTGCCCACCCCGGTTGTACGCCGCGCTTCCGAGGAACTCGAGGCCCACCTTGAGCGTTGGGCCACGGAGATAGAGACCAATCTAGAGTACGAAGTTGTCCCCATCCGCGACCTGGTTCAGGTTCAGTACGGGGCGCTGCTCGCGGTACTGGAGGGACTTGCGAAGAAGGACTCCGCTGCCTGATGCCCTGTCTATAGTCATTCTGCGTCTCTCAGATCGAACCCGGGACTTGAACGTCATGCCCCGGGTTTCCGTTTGTGCGCCTCCGGTCTCAGAGGTTCAATTATGCGCGGGATCATTCATGCCGCGAAAATTCCTGGAACTTCCCCGACGTCAAGAAGGAATTTGGCAATCAGGGTAGAATAAGTCAACAGACTTAAAACGTGCGGTGAATGAATTAATTCTGCGCTACCAGCAAGCTGCCGTCTGTAGTGCCGTTGGCGGCTCTGATCATCCAGCCAATAATGTTCAATCATGGAACATAATCGGCTAACGCAATCTCATGGGCGCAGAACCGGGCGAAAGGCAGAAGCCAGATGAAGGGTATTAGGACAGGTGATAGACAGCTCATCAGGGACATCAATATATCCATTGTTATCGATGCGATAAGGCAGCGCGGCCCGGTCCCCAGAGTAGATATCGCGCGTATGACCAGCCTCGGCCGGTCAACAGTTTCCGGGATCACCGCCCTTCTCCTAAAAGAGGGGTTCATCAGGGAGATTGGCAGTGCGTGTCCCAGCCAGGGGAAACCGGCTCTCGGGCGGCGCCCCGTTCTCATTGAGTTCAACCCGCGCGCTCGGTTTGTTATAGGGGTAAAGCTGGCTCCGACACTGGTCACCGCTGCTGTCACCGACCTCGAGGCAGTCGTGCTGGATACAACGGAGATGGTCATAGACGCGGAATCCGGCGAGAAGGCCATTCGCGCACAAATCGCGAGGGCCGTTAGGGATGTCATGTCAAAGGCAAGGATCGACCTTGACAGGGTTATCGGGATAGGTGTGGCTCTTCCGGGGATCGTAGACAACCGCACGGGAGTATCCATTTCCCCCAGGTTCTTCCTATGGCAGAACCTCCCGATGAGGCATCTCCTCGAAGAGGAATTTGGGGTGCCTGTCTTCATCGACAATGACGCCAATGCTGCCACGCTCGGCGAGAAGTGGAGGGGACGGGGTCGAGACGTCGAGAACCTTGTCTGTATGACGGTCGGGGTCGGCATCGGCGCAGGGATCATCATCAACAACCAGCTTTACCGCGGAGCGATCGCGGGGGCAGGAGAGATCGGTCATATCACCATCAACGAAGATGGTCCCCCGTGCGCGTGCGGAAACCAAGGATGTCTTGAGGCCTTCGCTTCAGACGCTGCCATGGAAAGGGAAATGCGGAAGGTCATGAGGTCGGGCGTAAAGAGCATGGTGGAGGAGCTTGTGGGGGGAGACGAGGGCCGCATCACCCGAAAGATAATCGTGCAGGCGGCAAAGGCCGGTGATGAAGCAGCGCTTGCCGTCATCGCAGCGGCCGGCCAACACATCGGCGTTGGCCTTGCCAACATAGTCAACATCCTCAACCCCGAGATGATCGTCATTGCCGGCGAGGCGGTTCAGGATTCTGGCGACCTGCTTCTCGACCCTATAAGGGAGACTATTCGTAGGCGGTCTATGGGCGTGCTTGCCGAGAGGGTTGAGGTGGTATCTTCCGCCCTTGGTGACAAAATCTGGCTCACAGGTGCGGCTGCCCTCGTTCTGCAGGACTTCTTCAGGGTGCCGATTTACGAGCGCAAGCAGCCCGCAGCGGCCGTGTCGCTGCCCGAGTTGATGCAGGGGTCGTGAGCAGGGCGCCATCGTGCTAGGGGTCGAGAACGCCAGGTTAGGAGAAGTGGTATGCTGAACCGAGGAAAAGCACAGGAGCCTTTGGTGGACATCAGCATCGACGTCATCAAACGAAACCAGCACCCATCCGGCGCATATGTTGCGTCTCCGTGTTTTCCCAACTACGCATACTGCTGGCTTCGGGACGGAACATATACGGCCAATGCAATGGATCGCTTCGGTGAGCACGAGAGCGCGCGGGCGTACTTCTTGTGGGTGAACCGGACGATCGCCGCAAACCGTAGCAGATTGGAACGGGCTGTTAGAGCCGGGTCATCGGTGCAGAGATCTGAACTAGCTAATGCCCTGCCGGCAAGGTGGACCCTTGATGGAGGTCGCGATGAAACCGACTGGCCGAGTTTTCAGCTTGACGGCTACGGGACCTGGCTGTGGGGGCTCGCGGAACATGTTGTTCGGACTGGTGACGCTGTTTTGCTGGAGGAATTACACGAAGGGATCAGGTTGACCCTGGAGTACCTTAGACTCGCCTGGCGACTACCGAACTACAGTTGCTGGGAGGAGCATGGCGACCAGGTTCACACCTCCACGCTGGCGTGCCTCGCGGGAGGCATCGGCCGGATCGCCCGCCTGATAGGAGACCCGAGCGCTGAGGCGCTGGCGGCAGAGATAAGAGGCTACCTCCTGGAATGTGGTATAGTCGATGGCCGATTGTCTAAATTCTGCCGCCAACAGGGTCCGGGTCCACAAATCATCGCCCCAGGCGGCGGGGTTCGTGCCGGTCGGGATATCGGCGACTCTGTTGACGCCAGCCTCCTATGGGTGACGGTGCCGTTCGGTTTGCTCGGACCTTTCGATCCACGGATGCTGCGGACGGTAGAAGAAGTAGAACGCACCCTGGTGAGGGATTATGGAGTCCACCGCTATCCCGCGGACACCTATTATGGTGGCGGCCTGTGGCTGCTGCTCTCAGCATGGCTTGGATGGTACTACTGCGAGGCGGGGCGCCTTGCGGAGGCCAGATCTTGCCTGGCGTGGGTGGAGGCGCAGGCGGACGCGGATGGGCTCATGCCGGAACAGGTGGACACGCACCTGATTGACCCGGGCTACCGGCAGCCCTGGATAGAACGCTGGGGTCCGGTTGCGAAGCCGCTCCTCTGGTCGCACGCAATGTACTTAATCCTCCGGAGCGAGCTGGACAGGCATTGAGGGGAGGTGCAGCCAGCATGTATGCCGGACGTGGCAGAGCCAAGGCCTTGACGATCACAGTGTTTCTGCTGCCGACCATAGTGGGGTTCATACTATTCAGCCTCACTCCGATCCTGCGGTCTTTCTACATCAGCTTTACTTCCTGGGACATCCTGCAACCGGCCGAGTGGGTCGGCCTGGAGAACTACCGTCAACTCCTGCAGAGTGAGGAGTTCTGGCGGGTCATGAAGAATACGGGGGAGTTCATCGTCCTCTATATTCCCTTGATGCTTGCCTCCTCTCTAGCTGTTGCTTCACTGCTGAACCGCAAGTTTCGAGGCTTGTTGCTTTATAAGGTCTTGTTCTTCCTGCCCGTCTTGACGTCCTGGGTAGCCGGGTCCTTGATATGGCGTTGGATTCTGAACTATAAGTACGGGATTGTCAACGTCCTCCTTGGCTACCTGGGGATCAGGGGTCCGGCCTGGCTGGATGACAGGCTCTGGGCCATGCCCGGGGTCGTCCTTGCCAGCGTGTGGAAGGACGTAGGATTCTTCGCCCTCATCTTCCTGGGGGCGCTCAAGGGGATCAACACCGAGTACTTCGAGGCGGCCTCTATCGACGGCGCCACCCCCTGGCAACGGTTCAGGCACATCACCCTGCCCCTGGTGTCACCAACCACGTTCTTTGTGCTGGTCACGTCCCTCATAAACTCGTTCCAGGTCTTCACCCAGGTCATGATCATGACCGAAGC
>JBFMGS010000073.1:0-8705 GCA_040752635.1 Bacillota bacterium | reverse complement strand
CTAGACGCTGCAAGAAGAGGTTTACCGGCCCGAAGGACGTATTCAGCAGCCCGCCCCACATGAGTGTCGAGATGAAGCCGGGTATGGCCCACGGAAGTATCAATATGGTCCGTATCACAGCACGAAACCGCAGTTTTGGGTTGTTCAGCAGAATTGCCAGGAGAAGCCCAAAGGCAAAGCAGGTGAAAGTCGAAAGGATGGCCCAAACTACAGTCCAGTTCAATACGCTGGCAAATGTCCCCCTCCAGGACTTTATCTGGAAAATCTCCTTGAAATTCAGAAGGCCAACCCACTGGAATAGGCGCGCAGGGGGAGAATTATACAGATCGTAGCTGGTGAACGCGAGGCTCATTCCAAATAGGAGGGGGAAAACAACCGTGAGAGCAACGAGGATGAGAGCCGGCAGGAGGCAAATGTACGGTGAGGCCGCTGCCCGGAACGTTCTTGCCGGCGCCCGAGACGATCTCGTTGCCTGATACGCCGCCTTGTTACGCGCCACGACGAAAGCGTCAACCGCGCCAAGAACGTAAAACACAAGGAGGGATCCGCCGACTATCACACCAAGTAACCCCTGGGCGAGGAGGAAAACCGAATTGTCCTTCCCTTCCATTGTCCCAAGGGTGACAAGGCCCTCAAGGGCCCTTAGCAGCCGCGGAACGGCGAATGTTAGAATAACGGTATGGTATAGTGCAAATAGAAAACCCTTCGCCAGCTCACCATTGTAAAGCTGCCCTAATCCCATGTACACTATTGACAGAGCAGATGCAAACCAAGCGCGCCTGCGGCTGCTTTCCCTCGAACGTGCGATGCCCAGGCCCACCCGAGAAGGCTCTCTCATCGCAGCAGGTCCCTCCTTGTGACGGCTAGCCACGCACTATTTTGCTTTCTTTCGCATCTCTGCTATGCCCTCTTTGATCATCTCAACAGCCATCTCCAGCGCTTCTCTTGCGTCGCTCTGACCCTTTAGAGTGGTTATGACGGCATCGGTGAAGGGTTGCCATACAGCGGCCATTTCTGGCACGTTCGGCATTGGTATCCCTATAGTCGCCTGGGCCGCCATGACCTGCGCGTCGTTGTTAGCCTTCACCTCCGGCAGACCAAGAACGTCAGTCCTTGGCGGAACCATGGCCTCTCTTCCCTTGAAAAGCGCAAGGAGGCTTTCTTTTGTCGTTAAATAGCGGATAAGCTCCTGCGCCTCCTTCTTGTTCTTCGAAAACGCGCTAACCCAGTAAGCCTGAACGGTGACGAAAGGCCTCGATATCCGCCCACCGGGCATTTTGGGTATGAGAGCCATGCCATAGTTGACCTTCTGCTTCCTATACTCATCCAGAGCCCAGAGCCCGTTGACAACAGCTCCAGCCTTACCCTCTATGAAGAGGCTGTTGGCCACGCTATAGTCAGTCCCCTCCGGGATGAGGCCGCTCGTCCGCAGTTCCTTCAGGAAATTGAGCGCTGCCGCCGCTCCTTCTGTGCCGAGCCCGATGTCATTCACGTCAAGACCGTCTGGGCCTGATTTGAACACATAAGCACCGTGGCCGGAGAAGAAGGCCCAGTCGAAATAGACATTCGTTAGGTCAAACAGGAACCCATACTTGCCGCCCTTCGTCTTTTCCCGGACGAGTTTGAGAAACTCCTCAATCGACTCGGGGACTGTGGGGTAGAAGTCCTTGTTATAGAAGAGCGCCACGGTTTCGAACGCATATGGCAGGCCATACATCTTTCCTTTATAGGAGACTGCGTCGATGGTAACTGGTACGAACGATTTCTTGACCTCTTCCGTTGCGGTGATAGGCTCTACCAGGCCTGCAATTGCCATGGGACCGAGCTGGTCATGGGGGGTCGTGAAGACATCAGGACCCTTGCCTGCAGGCCCGTCAAGAGTGATTTTCCCCTTCTGCGCAAGACGGCTGATCCCGATTACTTCCACGTCTATCCCGGTTTTTGTGGCAAACCCTTTGCATATGTCGGCAATGATGTGCGCTTCCAGCGGATCCGCCCACAAGACCAGTCTCTTCTGGGCCCCGAAGGCACCCACCGAAAAGGCTCCGACGGTGAAAAGCACAGCACCCAACACGGCGAGCAAACGCAACGACTTGGCCATATGTTTTCCCTCCCAACATATCCATTGTTCACCTTCACGGTGTCCTGGCTTTTCGGCCTCTCTCATCTCTCTCACCTTGGACCCGACGTCGTCCTCCGGAACTTCTACCCCTGGTATTCCCGGCTCACGTGTCGCGTCCCAGCCCGTTTGCTTGCCAGCGGCAAGTTGGCTACAGCCCTCGACTCCTCGCCAGTCGCATAGCCTTCTCTTCTACTGACTTTTTCATATCAACTCCTTCTTCGAGAGTCTTGCAGGAAAGGTTCAGGATGAGGCCAAATCTTCCGACGGCCATGTCTAGCTTCCGTTCCGCCTCTTCCAGGTCACTTGCCCAGGTGTGCCAAACCCCCTTCCGGCCTTCGAGGACGCTCACAATTGCCTTCGGGTCATTACTGGCACTATCGGCATCAAAGCTCATGAACCCGTCCAAGGAAGCCACCATCGACAGGTTCTGCTCATACTTTCCGCAACAGTGAATCGAGATGCCGCCGAACTCTCTTGAAAGTCGTTCATTATAAGGACGGATGAACCGATCGTATATCTCCGGCGAGAGGATCGCAGTTACGTCATCGCTCACGTAGATGCCCCTCGGTCGCCACAGGTTCACATGAGTGTATCCAAGAAAACTCACTACTCTGGAGGCCTGCAGATGAATGAACTCGATGAGACTCTCGGTAATCAGGTCGAGCAAACGGTGAACTTCCGCCGGGTTTTCATAAAGCGCAACCATGATATCCTGGTAGTTCCACACCTGTATCGCAACATCCATGGGCGACTGCACGTCTGTGAGCCTTACCGGAATGCCACGCTCGGTGTGCTGTTGGAAATACTCTATCCGCTCCAGAACTCGTCCGGTAAGGTTGGAGCGAACCAGGTCCGGTTTCTCCAGATCGTGGACGTCTGCCGCATCGTAGAACAGTGGACGAGTCCAGGGGTCCCCCTCATCCGGCATAACTATCTCGCATCCAAACGCAGATGGAAGAACGCCGACCCCCATGTAAGGCCATATCGATGGGATATTGCAGAAACCTGCGATCAGGCTCCGAAGGTCCTTTTCTGCGCTGAGAATCTCGCATTCCAGGTCTTTCGCAGGATCGCGTACCCGCTCGGCCACAGAGTATGGCGGGAGAGCTGGCTCGGAGGGAAAGAGTAGAAGAGCGGGTGTCGCGTCCTTTCCCTCCCATACATCAGCCAGTTTTTCCTTTGCCTTACGGACCAGGTCTTCCGGCACATCCAGTCTATACACACCACACGGCCTCCCCATCCCTACAGCGCGTGCCACTTGCTTCTGCAGAGGATAAACCTTATGAGTCCCGTCTCACTCTCTCTTCGCTCCCTCATCCTTCGCCGCATAGGTCCGGGCGGCTTGCACAAAGGCCATCAGATTCTCCTTGGGGGTGTGTCTCGCAAGCTCACAGCCAAGGCTCAGAATGAAGCCGTCCGGACCGCCCTCCTCGATGGCTGTCTTTGCAAGGCTTTTCACGTAATCGGGCTCTCTGGCAAACAGAAGCTCCACAGGATTGACGTTCCCCTTTATGCACGTCTTGCCTCCCAATACCGAACGGGCCCTTCTCATATCCACCATAGAATCGATCACCACAATGTCTGCCCCCGTCTGGAGGAAGTCATCCAACAAGTGCGTTGTGGAGCCGCAAACGTGGTACTTCACTATGCCACCGTGCACATGAATAGCCTCAAACAGCCTGCGCACTACCGGAAGGGACAAAGTCCTGTAGTGAAAGGGAGAGATCAGAGAAGCCACTGCCTCACCAACGCCAATGATATCCGCTCCCTCGTCCAGTTGGGCAATGGCAAACCGGCTCTCCATCTCAAGGCAGAACTCCAGAACCTCTTTGACGAATCCGGGGCGTTCGATGAGATCCGCCAGGGCCGGCATGAGTCCTCGTAGACAGCAATACTCCGCCAGCGGCGATTCAACCCAGCCGACAATCGGAACCGTTCCCTTGAGCCCCTGGACTAAGCTGCGAACACCCAAAAGGCGGTCCGCCATGCGCGGTCCTTTGTAGGGGTCCGGAACTGAGAGGTGTCTTAGGTCCTCCTCTTCCTGGATCGCAGGTCTCACACTGTAAGGCACGTCGTCCGGAGGAAAGCCCACCTCGACGCCGCAATCATGAGCTTCGCGGTAGGGGTCTGACGAAACTGTGACCATATCCAGGTCAAACTCCTTGCATACCCTCATCTGGGCCTCCGCCAGAATGCGCCCGTCTCGTACGTACTCCGAGTATGGAACGTCACAGTAGCTAGCGGCAAAGGTCATAATGAAAGGTGCCACAGGGATCTCTCGAGGGGGCCTTCTGCAGATTGCATCCATCATTCTCTCGAGACTATTCATGCAATTCCCCCCTAGACTCGCTCTGAGCAAAGCCCTCTGCAAGCAGTATCGAGAACGTGAGGAGTCACTGGCTGGACTCGTCCTGAACGCCCACACGAGCCAAAGCGACCGCGGCCGATGGCACGTCAGAAGTCTCCCGTGGCCCCGCCCGGCTTTTCCGAGACGCCGGCTATCTTTCGCGACTGACTGAACCCCAACATGTAGACTCCGCCATAGATGTCCCTCAGCTCCAGTGCATACTGGGCATCTACAGGTCCTGTTCGTTTCGCCTTCCACCATCCTCCCGAATCGTGCGCCAGGGCGAATTCCCTTGTTGTCTCTCCGTTCTCAACAAGAGCCGCCTCGCGTATATAGGAGGGCACCCGAATGAAAACCGTGTCACCCTCTTCCTTCCATCCCAGGAGAAGCTTTGGAGGAAGCGAAACCTTGACTGGGTATAAGGTCAGTTCCAGCCGCTGGTTCACAGGTAAGGGGAAGCGCAGGTTGATCTCTCTGCCGAACATCATTCTCCTCGGAGTGTCGACTCGCAATGGGGGAGTCGACGTCACTAGCTGGATACCGAGGCCGGTCAGCCGGTTCCACACCAGAGTGCGGCTTCTGTCTCCATCTATTGAAACGGCCAGCGCGTCTCCCCCGGCCTCCAGGACTACCGGATAATAGGAAGGGCTAAAGCCGTTCTCTACCAAAAGCTCCAGCCCGCTTACGTCAGCCGGGAGCCTTACTTCTCCGTTGTCCCCGGCTCTCTCTTGCTCCTCGGGCAGGAAGAACCGGTAGGCAACCCTGATGCCGTCCCCTTCGAGCCGGAATGCCTTCTCAATGACGAGGCCTTCTCTTCTCGCTTTGAGAACCACCTCATCATCGTTAAGGACCGCCTCATAGTCGAGATCAACGAGGGCTAGCTCTCTTCCCCCTGTCTTGCCCACGAGTATGTCGTTTAAGCCCCTCCGTCGGACTACGTACTCCCGTTCTCCCAAATCGGGCAAGAAGGGGCTTCTTTCCAGCCACGGCCACAACGGATCCTTATGCCTTAGCGCCGGGACATACGAGCTTTCATTTACAAACGTCTCCAGATAGTAGGTGGCGTTCTCGCTACCTACCAGCTCATTCCCGCTCTCAAGATCAAACCAGTAAAGCAGCTTCCCGCCCACGGGTGTTAAGATGAAGAGGGAGCGACCATTCGAGAGCAAGACCTCCACAATTCCGTCGCCGTTGACATCCTCTTGCCAGGCACCGACCTTGCGTCGCACGCTCTGCTCAGCAGCCAGGGCGCTGACCATACCCACCCTTGCCAGCTCCCACATAGCCACCCCCGGCCAACCTGCACCGACCGCTCCGAATTCGTATTGCGCTACGGCCAGGCTGTGGCGTGCCTGACGTAGCAGCCTTGCGGCGGCTTGGGAAGGCGCGGACCCTATAACAGCTTCCGCGTCTTGGATGCGCTTGCGAACGGCGCCATAAAGGTCACGCATCTTCTGTAGCTCAGGGGAATTATCGTTGTAGTCGAACCAATCCTTGAAGCCCTGCCTAACTGATGGCGAGAGCATCCAATCGGCGTGCCCCTTCCGAATGGAGATGGTGGGAGGAGGCTCCGCCATCTTTGCCAGGTGATCAGAGAAGGTGGTAAACTCAATCCAGTTCTCTCGTTTGAGGCGCGAGATCACCGCATCCATGCCTTCCCACGCTTCAGAGGGGTTTCCGCCCTTCTCGAAGGTCCACAAGCCCGTGGCTTCGGCGTCTTCCGCGTACACGATAACGTACTTATCATCCACGTCTTTGCGGTACATGACCTTCAGAAATGCCAGGGCAGTAGCGGGGTTTCTTGCGTTGACAGTGTTCCGAAAGTCGATCTGGTCGGCGAAAATGTCCAGGCTTCTCCCGCTTTCTTCCACGCGGTGAACACCGCGAATGCGCTCTTTATCCACGCCACTGCCTCCTATGATGGGGGCCTCAACCAGCGTGTAGCGGTACCCGTTACCGGCCAGGAAAGGAATGAAAGACGGATCCCAGACACGTTCGGGGTTCCAGAATCCGACCGGTTGGACTCCAAGGACCCTGGCAACGATATCCCTGTGCAATTCCACCTGGACCTGGTTGTACCACATATCGCCTGCAGAATACATCACGTTCTGAGCAAAAGTGCTGCCGAGGATCTCGAACTGCCCTTCGCGGATTCCGTCACGGATCAGTTGCAGCGCCTCTCTACTACGCCACTGCAAAGCCTCGAGGAGGGTTCCGGATACATGTATCACGAACTTCGTCGGCGCGTGGCGGCGAAGTACCCGCAACAGACCAACGTACGTCACGTCGTTGGCGACGTCAGCGAGAGGAACAACATTCTGGTTGAGGTGAAAAACGAAGACTACCTCTATCCTCCTTTCAGGCGGTTGCTCCGGCACCCCGCCATCACCCGGTACTCCTTCGCCGGCCGAATCGGAGTCAGGCGCCTCCTGGGCTTTCTGATCCACAGTCTCTCTCATTGCCAGGGCACTGCTCGCGGTCCCCACCGCTATGACGGAGTTCCGTCCGCCGAAACCGTCCGGCGCAAAGGAAGCGGCATCCTCGTCGGTGAACCACTTGCTCCCATTCACCACGAACTTGTACTCGTACCTGCCCGGCGCCAGAGGGAGCCTGACACTCCAAACACCGTCTCCATCGTAATCCTCTAGAGGCGTGGCCGTCGTGCTCCACCCGTTGAAGGTACCGGCCAGGGTGACCGTACGAGCACCGGGAGGCGGCCTGAAGCTAAAAAGGACGGCGTCGCCCTCCACCCGAGCGGCTGCCAACACCACAAGAGATGCACCGAAAACGGCAATCGCAGTCAACAAGATAGCGGGGAACAGGTCCTTCCTCAAGCTCCATCCCTTCCCTTCTCTTACGTACGAGCAACTCGTGGTGCGGTGGTCGCCATGGCAAGTTTCTTGTAGAAATACTTCTACATGAATGGCTGAATTCCTTCTCACCTCCCTGTGATGGCGCGCGGTTGGGATGCCGGGCTGTGCGACCAGCAGAGCGCGGCCAGTGCCAGGTTTTTCGCCGACACGACGGGGTTTTCAGCTAGGTGCATCTCGACACTACCACAGCATATGCTCCGCCTCCGCCAAAACACACGGTCGCCAGCCCATAGTCGTCCTGACGCCTTTCCATCTCGTGAAGAAGAGTCACCAGGATGCGTGTGCCGCTCGCACCCAACGGGTGTCCGAACGCCACCGCACCACCATGCGGATTGACATCCATTCCTGAAAAGGCTTCCCGGAAGAGCAAGAGCTGCATCGCGAATGCCTCGTTCGCTTCCACGACTGAGCACCTATCAACAAACTCTTGGATCTCTCTGGCGGCCTCCACCGGCGCCACCAGAAAGTCAGCAGGCGCACACCCGAGGAAAGAGTAAGCTCTAATGTGGGCGAGAGGAGAAACGCCGAAGCGTCTGGCAGCACCCTGGGACATCAACACGACGGCGGCCGCACCGTCAGAAGGACGCGAGGAGTTATAGCTCGAAGCAGGATCACAGGGGTAGCGCGCTAAGAGCTTCTCTCGAGCCTCCTTGTTTGGAATCTCGTCGCTACAGGCCCCGCCAACAGGGACGATTTCTCTGGAGAACAACCCCAGTTGTGTAGCTTTCTCGGCTCGGCAATAGCTTTCCTCAGCTGCGGCGTTTATATCGTCCAAGGCATACCCCATCCGTGCCGCAAACTCGCGCGCGTACTCCCCCATGAACCTCGCTTCCATAGGCCAGCACAACCCATCATACCTCGTGGCATCTCTAACCTGGATCTCACCTGTTCGTATCCTGTGTTCCAGGTCCGGCTCGGTAAAGACGGGTCTCGACCCTGCAAGCTTGCACGCAACCCTGTCCCCGTCCCTTCTCCAAGGAAACACTATGTACGGGCTGTTGCTAGCCGACTCCATGCCCCCTGCAACGCAGACGTCAGAGATCCCAAGGGCGATCGAGTTCGTGCATTCAGCCACAGACGCGAGCCCGGAACCACAAACGCTGTTTACAGTCCTCGCAGCTACTCTGGCGTCCAGCCCCGCAAGAAGGCAGGCACGCTTTGCGGCCCCTTGCCCTGTTCCAGCGGCAACCGCGTTCCCCAAGACAGCTTCCTTCACGGCCCCAGGAGGTATACCTGCTCGCTTTACGGCCTCCTTGATCACCACACTACCCAGCTCCACCGCACCAAAACCCCTCAGCGTTCCGCCTAGCCTACCTATTGGCGTCCTCACTGCGGATGCTATGACAATGGGTTCTTCCAGGAT
>JBFMGS010000072.1:5624-9092 GCA_040752635.1 Bacillota bacterium | reverse complement strand
GACTTCCCTATAATAGAGCAAACTCCCTTATGGAGGAGGACCTTGCATGGTGAAGATTGTGGACACCACCCTCCGTGATGCGCACCAGTCCCTTATTGCTACGCGGATGCGTACAGAAGACATGCTCCCAATCCTTGAAGAGCTCGATACGGTCGGGTTTTACTCTCTTGAGTGCTGGGGTGGGGCAACGTTTGATGCTGCGCTTCGATACCTTGCCGAAGATCCCTGGGAACGTTTGCGTAAGATTCGAGACCGGGTGACGAAAACTCCTCTCCAGATGCTCCTTCGAGGGCAAAACCTTTTGGGGTATCGCCACTATAGCGACGACATTGTGAAGAAGTTCATTCTCCTCTGTGTGAAAAACGGCATCCGCATTATCCGGATTTTCGATGCTCTGAACGACATCCGGAACATGGAGCTTGCGATCAAAGTGGCAAAGGATGCTGGGGCTATCGTTCAGGGTGCCATATGCTACACCATAAGTCCGGTGCACACGATTGAGGCTTTTGTGGAGCTTGCGGTGAAACTCGAGGAACTGGGGTGTGATGTCATCTGCATCAAAGATATGTCGGGCATTATTTCACCTCAGGCAGCGTACGACCTTGTGTCAGCACTGAAAAAGAATGTCCGCCTTCCTGTTGACCTCCACACCCATTGCACAAGCGGCATGGGGATGGTGAGCTACTACGCTGCCTGTCAGGCAGGAGTGGATATCATCGATTGTGCCTTTTCGCCCTTTGCTGGAGGAACGTCCCAACCACCCTTAGAGCCTATGGTGGCGTGTCTTCAGGGGACACCGTACGACCCTGGACTTGATTTGAAGAAGCTCGTGGACATTGGTTTCTATTGGCTCCGAGTCCGGGAGAAGTACCAGTCGCTCATTAGCCCGGTGGCAGAGCGGCCTGATGTGAGTGTTCTCATCCATCAGGTACCGGGAGGAATGATCACGAATCTCTACTCCCAACTCAAGGAGCAGAAAGCAGTCGAAAAGTACCGAGAGGTCTTAGAAGAGGTCCCCAGGGTACGTGAAGACTTAGGGTACCCCCCTCTTGTGACGCCCACAAGCCAGATCGTAGGAACGCAGTCAGTGCTCAACGTGCTCATGGGTGAGCGGTACAAGAAAGTGACCGAAGAGGTCAAGCGGTACTGCCTTGGTTTCTACGGGAAGCCCCCTGCCCCTGTGAAGAAAGAAGTATTAACCCGGGTCATTGGCGATGAGGACCCAATTGACGTTCGTCCGGCAGACCTCCTTGAGCCCGAGTGGGGAAAAATCCTCAAGGAGGTGGAGGAGCTGAAGCTCCCGGTGAAGTCCGAGGAGGACGTTTTGACGTACACTATGTACCCGCAGATTGCGGTCAAGTTTTTCCGAGGCGAGATTGTGCCTGAGGAAATCGTACCTCCGAAAAAGCCCGAGAGTGTTCCTCCCTCTCTTGCGATTCCCGATGAGTTCATTGTGACAGTAGACGAAGAGGAATTTCGAGTTAGGGTTCGGCCGGTCCTTTCGGTCATACCAGTCAAGGAGGAGAAGGCACCTGCAAAGCCAAAGGAGCCTCCTAAGGGGGCTATTACATCCCCAATGCAGGGGATGATTGTGGCGCTCAAGAAGAGAGTAGGTGATCCGGTGAAAAAGGGCGAACCGGTTGCAGTTTTGGAAGCGATGAAGATGCAGACAGAAATCCATTCAGAAATCGAGGGAGTGGTCAGGGAGATCTACGTGTACGAGACAGAAATCGTCGATTTTGGCGATGTTATCATGGTGGTGGAGTGATGGCGATGTTCCAGAAAGTCCTTGTGGCCAATCGGTCTGAGATTGCAGTACGGGTCATGCGGGCATTGCGAGAGTTGGGGATTAAGTCAGTGAGCATTTACTCTGACGCTGACAAGCATGCTATCCACACATACTATGCTGATGAGGCGTATCCTCTGGGGGGGAATCACGCCAGAGAAACGTACCTCAATATCAAGAAGATAATCCAGATTGCCAAAGAAGCGGAAGTTGACGCGATTCATCCCGGATATGGTTTCCTTGCCGAGAATCCCTCCTTTGCCTACACGTGTGAGAAGGAGGGCATTGTCTTCATCGGCCCCTCGAGTCGGGTTATTGAGCTCATGGGGAACAAAATCGTTGCCCGGAAGATTATGAAAGAAGCGGGTGTTCCGGTGGTTCCAGGGAGTGACGGTGAGGTAAAGACCCTTGAAGAGGCGCTCTCCGTTGCCGATGAGGTAGGGTATCCCGTGATCATTAAGGCGGCGGCAGGTGGAGGCGGAATCGGCATGCGTATTGTCCACAGCCCTAAGGAACTGGAACAATCCATGGAGCAGGCGAAAGCCACCGCACTTTCTGCCTTCGGAGATTCGAGTATCTTCATCGAGAAGTACGTCTCCAACCCGAGACATATTGAGTTTCAAATTCTTGCTGACCGTTACGGAAACGTCATCCACCTCGGGGAGCGGGAGTGCACCATTCAGCGTCGCCACCAGAAACTCCTTGAAGAGGCGCCTTCACCGGTTATGACAGAGGTATTGCGTGAGCGAATTGGGGAAATCGCTGTTCGTGCTGCCCGAGCGGTGAACTATACGAATGCCGGAACGGTGGAGTTCATTTACAGTGATGGGGACTTCTACTCCATGGAGATGAACACCCGCATTCAGGTGGAACACCCCATTACGGAGATGGTCACAGGCATTGACATCGTCAAGGAGCAGATTCGCATCGCAGCGGGTGAACCTCTCTCCATACGGCAAGAAGACGTGAAGATCTACGGTCACGCTATTGAGTGCCGTATCAATGCTGAAGACCCCTTGAACAATTTTGCTCCTTCCCCAGGGAAACTCCTTGGGTATCGTTCCCCTGGTGGTATTGGCGTGCGAGTCGACTCTGGCGTTTTCACCTCGTACACCATTCCTCCTTTTTACGACCCCATGATTTCAAAGCTTGTAGTTTGGGGGATAACACGAGAAGAAGCGATCCAGAGAATGCAACGAGCCCTTTACGAGTACATCATCGTTGGTCCAAAGACGAATATCCCCTTTCACAAAGCAGTGCTTACTAATGAGCGGTTCCGTCGAGGTGAGCTCACGACCCACTTCATCAGCGAAGAGAGTTCCCTTTTCTCGGAAATGGAGCGGATTATCGCTGAAAAGAAGCCCCTTCAGGAGAAGCTCCAGAAGATTTTCCGGATTGAGGCGAAAACCGCTGCTGCGGCGGTGGGAGTGGGCACTTTTCTCCATTACGCCCAGATGGGTAGAGAAGCGGAGTAGTGTGCTACAACATCCTCAAAAGAGCCTTTCCAGAGAGGGCGATGGGTGTACGTGTACCTCCTCGGTACTGATATTGGAACACAGGGAACAAAAACGGTGATGGTGGACGAAAAAGGGAACTTCATTACTGATGCGTTCTGTGAGTACGACGGTATCACGCCAAGACCCTCGTGGGCAGAACAGTGGCCTGACGTGTGGTTAGATGCA
>JBFMGS010000072.1:0-5524 GCA_040752635.1 Bacillota bacterium | reverse complement strand
GATGTTTTCGCAAGAAGACATCGCTCTTCTGGTGGAAATACGGGAACGCCTTGAAGAATGCTAATAACGTCCGACCTCGCGCACGTACCTGCCGATGAGTGTGGAGCCCACGTAACGCCAGAGCCGGTCGGTTGCGAAGCCCAGGAGCCCGAGCAACACGATCCCTGCAAACATCCAGTCAATGCGGAAGTACAGCCTCGACGTCCAAACCAGGTAGCCGAGGCCCGAATTAGCAGCCAACATCTCAGCGGCGACGATGACCAGGAACGAGGAGGCCATCGCCAGCCGCATTCCCACGTAAACATAAGGCAGCGTCGCCGGGATGGTCACATACAGGAATAGTTGCCGCCGGTTTGCGCCCAGGCACCTGGCGGCGTGGATCTTCTCCTCCGGAATGGCTGTCACGCCGGTGGCGGTGTTGATCATGACGATGAAGCCCGTCGCGTAAGTGATCAGGAGAATCTTAGAGATCTCTCCGACGCCGAACCAGACAATGAAGAGCGTGATAAGGGCGATTGCGGGAATAAAACGGAAGAAGTGAATAAAGGGATCGGCCATGCTCCGCACGATCGGGGACGACCCGACCAGGAGCCCAATCGGGATCGCTATGAGACTTCCAAGCGCCCATCCAGCGAAAATCCGGCCCAAACTTACCCCGATGAAGGGGAAAAGGGTTCCCTCCCTTAGAAGCTCGATCGTGCCTTCGACCACAGAAGTCGGGGCGGGCAGAAAAAACGGATCAATCAAGTGTGTGGAGACCCATTGCCAGATCAAAACCACTACTACGATGCTCGCTGCGGAATAGAGGGGATACCGCTTCTTGCCCATGCCCTCGACACCTCCTCCTCGATATCGCGCTCGATTTTCCGGAAAATATCCGCGAAACCAGGACTGAGTTCGTCCCGGGGATACTCCATGGGTATCTCCACGGTTGTCTTAATTCCTGCGGCCGGTCCGGCCGTCATCACGACCACCCGTTGTCCGAGCAGAACCGCCTCGCGGATATCGTGTGTTACATAGATGAATGTCTTGCGGGTCTTCAGCCATATGCCCACGATCTCGCGCTGGAGAATTCGCCTGGTCTGAGCATCCAGGGCGGCAAACGGCTCATCCATTAGCACGATCGCCGGGTCCGGGGCCAGCGTGCGGGCAATTTGCACGCGCTGCTTCATTCCCCCAGAGAGTTCGGCAGGGTACTTTCGTTCCTGACCTTTGAGGCCTACCATCTCAACATACTGGCGAGCAATCGCGCGCCGCCGCTCACGGGAAAGCCCCTGCATGCGCAGGCCGAACTCGACGTTTCCCTCCACGCTTAGCCAGTCGAAAAGCGGCGTCTCAAGCGACTGAAATACCATCCCCCGCTGGTGGCTGGGACCCATGATGCGTTCACCGTTGCCCGTCTCGATGACTCCAGTGGTCGGCGCGACAAACCCCGCAATCATCTTCAACAGCGTGGACTTCCCGCAACCGCTTGGCCCCACCAGGACAAGAAACTCCCCAGCCGTCACCGAGAGGTCGATCTCCTTGAGGACCTGCTCCGCATGCTTTCTGCCCCGAGGGTATGTCATCGTTACCCCGCGCAGACGCAGGGCAACATCGTTCACGGCACCGCTCGCACTCATCCCGCTCTTCTCCTTCACATTGCCTGCGCTAACGTTGCTCATGCTCATTTCGCTCTTATCCTTCGAGCATGTCCCACACGATACTGCCTTCCGACTGCGCTGGTCCCCTGATATTAAGAAGATGGGCGATAGTCGGCGAGATATCCTTCAGCCGAATGGGCCACCTGCGCCGATAGCCCTGTCGAATTCCGGGGCCACAGAAGAATGTCATAGCCGCGTTCGTAAACTCCTTATACCTTGCCGCCGGCAGGTAAGGTGTGTGATGCCCCACCACGTCACGGGACGGACGTACTATCGGCCGGCTCAGACGTTCTGGACTTTGGCTTGCGAATCTCAAAGACTCCAGCTCTCCATCCCAGGTCGTATAGCCGGGCTTCAGGAAGTATAGTACGTCCCCTACCCAATCCTGCGAGGGGCCGACGATGCCGAGGTCCTCTGGTCGACAGGCAAGCTGCACAGGATGCTCGCCGGTCTCTGGATCTCGTATCTGCCTGAGGGCTGCAATGATCTGCTCGCGGACAGACTCATATTGCTCGGGCGGCACTATTCCGCCTGGCTCCCGCCCCTCCAGATTGACCCAAATGTGCTGCGGGTCGAGATAGGGGACTGCTCTGGAGCGGCCGAGATCAACGCTAAACCTCCCAGCTTCCACATCCCACGCATACTCGAGCAGGTCCGCACCGACCAACGCCCCCACAATCGAGACATACCGCCAGCACGGCAATGCCGCGTGATCCGAGGTAACCACCAAAACCGTTGACTCATCCGCGACGCCTTCCGCGATATCGCCAATCACCTTGTCAACGATCCGGTATGCATCTCTATAGAGATCCCATGTCCTGCTGGTCCTGCTCTCCGAGGTATACGGGAACCCAGGATCAAGATAACCCAAGAACGTGTGGTTTAGTGTGTCTATCAGGTGATAGTGTAAGAACAGTATATCCCAGCCGCGGCTTTCTTGAAGGTATTTCGCCGTACGCGCCATCCACTCTGCCTGAAACCCGGCCAGTTCCAGCGTGACCTGCGGGCCCACGTTAAGCGGCCCGTACGGACGAAGCTGCTCATTCACCGGAACATAGGGAGACTCCAGGCCCTCGACATAAGGGCCGACCTGTGAGACAATGTCTGATTCCAGGCCTGCAGGGTGGCACCACCCTTCCGCGCGAAATACATCCGTACAGTACAGCTCAACCTGTTGTGCATCACAGGATAACCGGGCCAGCTTGAGGCGGAAGACAACCCTGAGCCCGTCGAGGTTTCGAACCAACCACTGGCTCCATTCTCCAGGCGCAAGGTTTGCGAGCAGAAGGGACGCATCTTTTGAGGGAGCAACGGCAAGTCGGTCGTACCCATCGGAAGTGCTGGCGGTGATCATGACAAACACGTCTTCACCATTGCGCTCATTACCCAGGCGGATCCGTGCCTCCAGCGGTGGGAGCTTTGACTCGATCTCCCCTGACCATCCTTCTGCCCGGCGTAGTTCTATAGCTGAGTGCTTGATCTGCGTGGTTGGAAGGTCCAGGGCCACAGTCTCGGGATAGCCGGTAGCGTATACGCAGGGTTTCTTAACCCGCCAGAGGTCGCCGCCGGGTGTCAGCCCGCCCAGGACGACCCGTCGATCGTCTGTTCCCGGCCACCCTGTCGGGTAGTTGATTATCAAGGTGCGCTTCCCCTGCTTTTCGGCTGCGGCCCATAGGAACTCAGCCTTGCTGGAAGTTGACTGTTTATTTCTTAGCCCTTCCCTTTCGCCAACATCAAGAGGCTCACCGGCCCGGTGAGCTGTGAAGCTCAGGATGCCGTGGGTCACAGGCTCTGCCCCGGTCGCTATCGTCGTCCAATTGGTTGGCGTATCAACAGGGATTGACGGCAGGGATTCACTATAAGTGCCTTTCTCCGCCAATCTCCTCAGGTTGGGCATAGCGCCGTCCTTCATGAACCGCTCAGCCAACGAGAGCATTGCGCCGTCTATGCCAATAACGATCGCCCGCTCCGGTATCTTCTGACTCGCCACGTGTCTCCCCTCTCCCGCTGTCAATTGCCAACGACAATTCGTGTCTGCCTCGATTGCTCACAACGAGGGGTTTGACGCCGGCCCGGCTCGACCCCTCGGTGCCGGGTCTACGCCAAACCCCTATGCCACTCAAAGCGCTACGCGAGCCGGATCCACTTCGCGCAGCAGTTGGGGCACCACATACTGACGGACGGGCAGCTTTTCCTTTAATATCCCGCTTTCAGACATGAATGCGGCCAGACGTTCCAGGGTTTCCAGTTGGCTTACTTTCAGAGTAAGCATATAGTGCTCGCGCTTCATCTCGGTCAGAACCTGAGCCTGTGGGGCTTTTACCTTGTCCGCAACGATTTTGCTTGCTTCCTCCATATTGCTCAGCATCCAGTCGGTTGCCTCGGCCAGAGCTTTCAGGGTCGCAACCAGTGCCTGTGGGTTCCGCTCCACCAGCTGGCGGCTTGCCACCAGAAAAGCAAGGGACTGGTTTCTTGCGGCACTGTCATCTGTTAGGATGCTGACGTCTGGAATCTCCTTTGCCTGGTCGGTGCCGGCACCCCAGACCCACGCAGCATCAATTCCGCCAGCGCGCAACGCGGCAACGATCTCAAATATGCTGGAAAATGGCACCAGCTTGACGCTGTCTTTGGGTACGTTGTTTACCTCGAGGTAACGCAGGGTGACATACTGCTGGAGCGTTCCCTGGGCGACCCCTAAACGTTTCCCGCGCAGATCCTCAGGCCCGGTAATACCCTTGCGCACTGCCAGCTTGTGAAATCCGGGATCCGGTTCCATAATTGTGGCCACAAGCCTGAGCGCGCCGGCAGGGAGACGAGTCAGCGTGGCGAAGTCCATGCCAACGCCAAGATCCGACCGCCCGGCCAACACCGCATCCAGGGTATCGGCTCCGTAAGAGAAAACTTGAACCACTGGCTCAATTCCGTATTTCTTGAATAGACCGCGCTCGGATGCAACATGAATCTGGGCACCAAGAATAAAGGAATCTACACCCATTCGCACCTGGCTCGTGCCTGCAGCCTGAATAGGCATACCGGAAACCGCCAAGGCTGCAAGCGTGGCTACTGCTACTACCACCATCGCCCAACCACGCAAACGAATCCACCTTCTCGTCATCACTCCTACCCCCTTTAGCTTAAGTATATCGGCGGCGGACGATATGAAACGAGAGCTTATCCGTCCGCTGATACCCCTCTGTATAAAGCAATGTGCGTCCCTCGTCGGTGTACCCGATCTGTTTAGTCAACAACAGAGGGACCTGGCCGGAGACGGCGAGTTTCCCCTGGACAATCTCATCTGCCAACACCGGTTCAACAAATGTAATCGTGTAGTCGAGGGAGATGCCGCACTGTTCCCGAAGAAACGTAATCATATCTTCTTTGAAAGCCGCTGGATCCAGTTGGACGCCATTGAGCACAGTGGGGACGTAATCACGGAGATAGATGGCAGGTTCTTCATCCACCAGGTAAACACGTTCAAGCTCCCAGATTGGGATGCCGGGATCCAACTGCAGGCAACTCCAGATAGGAGCGGGCCCATCATACTTTCGATATAGAAATCCCTTCATCTGACATCGATATCCGCTGTCACGAACTATCTCAGGAATCGGCCGTAGTTCAGAGAGGCTCGTCTCAATCAGGGCGGCATTGGGATTGACAAATGTCCCCAGCCCCCACTTTCTCAGCAAGATACCGCTTGCTCGAAGACTCTCCAGAGCTTCGCGCATGGTATTTCGGCTGACCCCGAGCTTCTGAGCCAACTCCCGCTCGGATGGCAGACAGGCGCCCGGCTGAAACTCCCGGCGTATCGCGCCCTTGAGCGAGCTGCGAGCCGCGCTTGACCGGCTTTGTCGGTTTATGGGTTCCATGGCTGTCACCTCTGG
>JBFMGS010000071.1:4118-9389 GCA_040752635.1 Bacillota bacterium | reverse complement strand
AAGAATATAACGGTTGTTCCTGCAAGAGGTAGCCTGGGGGAGGAGGTCGAGACACAGGCCGATACCATAGCCGTGACCATGGCGAGGCGCATGGGAGGGACGTACCGGGTGCTCAATGTGCCCGACGACCTTCACCCGGAGACGATATCGAGGATCGTGGACGAACCCCGTATCCGGGAGATACTCGATCTCATCAAGACAGCGCGGATAGTCGTCCATGGCGTTGGCACGCTGGAGGAGATGGCCGAGAGGCGGGGCATCGTTGGGGAAGACCTCAGGCTCCTGACATCGCGTGGGGCTGTGGCGGAGATGTTTGGCTACTATTTCGACAGGGCTGGGAACATGGTCTACTACACGCCCAGCATGGGCATCCGCCCGGAAGAACTCGCCGGCAAGAAGGCCATAGCAGTGGCAGGGGGGGCGCGAAAGGCCAGGGCGATGCTTGCCGTGGTTAAGCAGCAGAGCCGCGAGGCGCTGGTGACAGACGAAGCGGCGGCTCGAAGGATGCTGGAGATCGAAAGATAGGGAGGAAAGCAAGATGGCAGTGAGAGTTGGCATCAATGGTTTCGGGAGAATAGGGAGGATCGTTTACAGGGCGGCATCTGGGAATCCGGCCATCGATATTGTGGCCGTGAACGACCTCGCGGATGCAAAGACTAATGCTCACCTTCTCAAGTACGACTCGGTACACGGGACCTTCCCGGGCAAAGTGGAAGCTAAGGACGGCGAGATCGTCGTTGACGGGAAGTCCATCAAAGTGCTGTCGGAAAAGGATCCGGCCGCGATCCCCTGGGCTGGCCTGGGTGTAGACATCGTGATCGAGTCCACCGGGGTGTTTACGGGCGCAGAGAAGGCTGCGGGCCATCTCAAGGGCGGAGCAAAGAAGGTGATTATAACAGCGCCGGCCAAAGGCGAAGACATCACGATCGTAATGGGCGTGAATGAGAAGAGCTACGACCCGACCAAGCATAACATCCTTTCCAACGCGTCGTGTACTACCAACTGCCTTGCCCCGGTGGCAAAGGTAATCCACGAAAACTTCAAGATTACCCGGGGGCTCATGACCACGGTCCACGCATACACGAATGACCAGAGGACCCTCGATCTTATGCACAAGGACCTGAGAAGGGCGAGAGCTGCGGGCTTGTCTATCATTCCCACTACGACCGGGGCCGCTAAGGCGGTGGGCAAGGTCCTCCCTGAGCTCAACGGAAAGCTCAACGGGTTCGCCATGAGGGTGCCGACCCCTAACGTCTCCGTGGTGGACCTGGTGGCTGACGTGGAAAAGCCTACAAGCATCGAAGAGGTAAATGCCGCGCTCCAAGCCGCAGCGCAAGGCCCGCTGGCGGGCATTCTCGCATACACCGAGGAGCCTCTCGTTTCAAAGGACTTCAACGGGGACCCGCACTCTGCGATAGTGGATGCGCTCTCAACTATGGTGATGGATGGCACCATGGTCAAGGTCATAGCCTGGTACGACAACGAGTGGGCTTACTCGCTGAGGGTCGTTGATCTTGCTGCTTACATAGCAAGCAGGGGACTGTAGCGCAGGACGGCGTGGGGCCCGCCTTGCCCCGTGATCAACTTCTGTCGGGGGGTGTGAGAGGTTTATGTCGAAGGCCACGATCAAAGATGTTGACGTAAAAGGGCGCCGCGTTCTCGTCAGGGTTGACTTCAACGTCCCCATGAACGCAGAGAGGGAGATCACCGACGATACCCGCATCAAAGCAGCCTTGCCCACTATCCAATATCTCATAGACCACGGTGCGAAGGTGATCCTGGCATCGCACCTGGGGAGGCCAAAGGGCAAACCTGCCGACGAGTTCAGGATGGACCCTGTAGCCAAGAGGCTCGGAGAGCTCCTCGGAAAGCCCGTACGTAAACTCGATGAATGCGTGGGCGACGCTGTGAAGGCAGAGGTCCGAGCGATGAAGGACGGCGGCGTGGTGCTTCTGGAGAACCTGAGGTTTCATCCGGAGGAAGAGGCCAACGACGAGGGATTCGCGAAGGCCCTTGCCGACCTTGCTGACCTGTATGTGAACGACGCGTTTGGGACCGCCCACCGTGCCCACGCGTCTACGGCCGGGGTTGCAAGGTTCCTGCCTGCGGTGGCGGGCTTCCTCATGCAGAAAGAAATCGAGGTGATGGGGAAGGCTCTATCTTCTCCTGAGAGGCCGTTCGTTGCCATTCTAGGCGGAGCGAAAGTCAGGGACAAGGTCGGAGTTGTGCAGAACCTCCTTGATAAGGTAGACACCCTGATGATCGGCGGGGGCATGGCGTACACCTTCCTCAAAGCCAGGGGCCTTGAGATAGGCCAGTCTATCCTGGAAGAGGATAAGATAGGGCTTGCTCGGGACCTCATGGAGAGGGCCGGGGCGAAGGGAGTCGAGTTCATGTTGCCGTCCGACGTTGTCGTAGCTGATAAGTTCGCCGAGGACGCCAAGACCCGGATTGTCCCCGTGAACGAAATCCCTGCTGACTGGCAGGCGCTGGACATCGGCCCGGACACCGTCGGTAGGTTCAGCCAGGTGATAGCGGAAGCGAAAACGGTTGTCTGGAATGGTCCGATGGGCGTGTTCGAGATGAAGCCGTTCGCTGAGGGCACGAGGGAGATTGCAAAAGCGCTTGCCGCGTCTCGCGCCGTTACGATAGTCGGCGGCGGCGACTCGGTGGCCGCCTTAGAGGAGATGGGCCTTGCGGACAGAATGACACACGTTTCGACCGGGGGCGGCGCGTCCCTCGAATTCCTCGAAGGTAAGGAGCTACCCGGTGTGGCGGTGCTGAAGGACAAGTAGGTGGAGGTGAGGCCCTTGCGGCGACGCATAATCGCGGGCAACTGGAAGATGTATAAGACCGTCGATGAGGCGGTGGCCCTTGTAGAAGAACTCAAGGGAATGGTAGCCGGCGTCGGGGAAGTCGAGGTCGTGGTGTGTCCTCCGTTTACGGCGCTCGACGCCGTGCGGGAGGCCTTGCGCGGAAGCAACATAGAGCTAGGCGCTCAGAACATGCACTGGGAAGAGGAAGGCGCCTTCACGGGCGAAGTGTCCCCGTTGATGCTCAAGAACCTCGGATGCATGTATGTTATCCTGGGCCACTCTGAGCGCAGGACGTACTTCGGAGAGACCGATGAGTCGGTGAACAGGAAAGTGAAGTCTGCTGTGCTGAACGGCCTTCTCCCCATCATCTGTGTGGGTGAGACGCTAGAGGAGCGCGACGCGGGTAAGACCGAGGAAGTAGTCGTCCGGCAGACCAAGGCTGCCCTGGCGGGGGTCAAGACCAACGGTGCCGAGCGGATAGTTATCGCGTATGAGCCGGTGTGGGCCATCGGAACCGGTCGTTCTGCCACTGCCGACGAGGCCAACAGGGTGATCCGCATCATCAGGCAGACGGTTGCTGAGGTGTTCAACGAGCGAATTGCGCAGGAAATGAGGATTCAATATGGCGGCAGCGTCAAGCCACAAAACATAGCAGACTTCCTCGGCCAGCCTGAGATCGACGGTGCCCTGGTGGGCGGCGCGAGTCTTGATGCAGCGGCGTTTGCGGCCATAGTCAAGTCTAAATAGTCTCTGATGAAAAAGTCCGGTTTACCAGCGTAAGACCGCAATATGTTGTTTCAACCAGCTTGGCTCAGCGACCAGTACGAGAGCGACCGACTTTTTCAATAGCAGCTGATCCTTGGTCTTGGAAACGGAGCACTGTGTAGGATGGGGAGTATGCGATTGAGGGAGGCATCAGGATGACAACCATTGTAGATGTCTACGCGCGTGAGATCCTTGACTCGCGCGGTAACCCCACGGTCGAGGCCGAGGTGACCCTCGCCGACGGCACTGTAGGTAGGGCTGCCGTGCCGTCGGGAGCGTCAACAGGGACTCACGAGGCGCTCGAGCTTCGCGACAAAGACGAGAAGAGGTACCTTGGCAAAGGGGTCCAGAAGGCCGTAGAGAACGTCAACGAGGTCATCTCTCCCGAGCTTGAGGGCATGGATGCCACGGAGCAGGTGGAGATCGACAGCATTATGATTGACCTCGACGGCACTCCCAACAAAGAAAAGCTCGGCGCAAACGCGATTCTCGCCGTGTCTCTTGCGTGTGCGAAGGCTGCAAGCGAAGCTCTCGGGCTCCCGCTGTACCGCTACATCGGGGGGGTGGGCGCGCACGTGCTACCCGTCCCGCTCATGAATATCCTCAACGGAGGCAAGCATGCCGATAACAACGTGGACATCCAGGAGTTCATGATAGCCCCGGTCGGCGGCGTAACGTTTGCAGATGCCCTTCGCATGGGGGCAGAGGTGTTCCACAACCTCCGCAACGTGGTGAAGAGAAAGGGTATGGGCACGGCAGTGGGTGACGAGGGAGGCATAGCACCGAACCTGGAGTCTAACGAGGAAGCGCTAGAGCTGATCATAAAGGCCATCGAGCTTGCCGGGTACAAGCCCGGGAGCGACGTCTTCATAGCGCTGGATCCCGCCGCAAGCGAGATGTACAAAGACGGCATGTACGTGTTTGAGGGTGAGGGCAAGAAGCGCACGAGTGCGGAGATGGTGGATTTCTGGAAGGGCCTTGCCGAAAAATACCCAATTATATCCATTGAGGACGGCCTGGCAGAGGACGATTGGAGTGGCTGGAAGCTTCTTACCGACACGCTCGGCAAGAAAGTCCAGATAGTAGGGGACGACCTCTTTGTGACGAACACCGGACGGATCGAGCGGGGTATCAGGGCAGGCGTGGCTAACTCCGTGCTCATTAAGGTCAATCAGATCGGGACCCTGACAGAGACGCTCGCTGCGATAGAGATGGCGCAACGAGCGGGCTACACTGCAGTGATATCTCACCGATCAGGAGAGACGGAGGACGTAACCATCGCCCACATTGCGGTGGCGACGAACAGCGGTCAGATAAAGACGGGGGCACCGTCACGCACCGACCGGGTAGCTAAGTACAACGAGCTCCTGAGGATCGAAGACATGCTGGATGAAGCCGGGCTGTTCGCCGGGCGAGGCGCGTTCCGCATCTGAAGTCGATGCGAGAGACTGTTGGTCTCCCTCGCTTCATGCCAGGACCGTGCGGTGCAACGCTGCAAGACGCCGGGGGAAAGCGCCGATTACCAGCGAATCAGGGAAGCCAACAGTCTCTCGCAAGAGCATTCGCTGGTCTGCCTTTTTCGAGCTGCTTTTCTGGAGGTTGCGGCCCTTCAGGGGATGTGCTAAAATGTTGCTTAGTTCGTTGTGGGACATCTTGTGAGCGGGCTTCACGGGAGGTGGCAGGCTTTGCG
>JBFMGS010000071.1:0-4018 GCA_040752635.1 Bacillota bacterium | reverse complement strand
CGCTGGTCTGCCTTTTTCGAGCTGCTTTTCTGGAGGTTGCGGCCCTTCAGGGGATGTGCTAAAATGTTGCTTAGTTCGTTGTGGGACATCTTGTGAGCGGGCTTCACGGGAGGTGGCAGGCTTTGCGGACCGCGCTCATAGTATTTCAGTTCATCGTTTCGTTTGCCCTCATCGTAGTGGTACTGCTCCAATCCAGCAAAGGCGAGGGTCTCGGGTCCATCGGCGGGGGCGGCCAGCTCTTCTTCGCAAAGAACAAGGGATGGGAAGACCTCCTGAGCAAGATAACCACGGTTGTGGCCGTGATCTTTCTGGTGTCCTCTGTGCTATTGACCGTAGTGAGGTAAGAGGGGCATGCCCCGTGCTTCAAAGCATTGGGGCATTCCGTTCTTGTACGCGCAATCCCGTGCGCGCAATATCGTGTCGGTGATGATGTAACACGTTGCGAGGTGAGCAAAACATGTCTCCACTGAACTTATCGTCTGTTCTGTATGCAACGCTGGCAGGGGCCCTGGGCCTGGTTTTCGTCGGCTACCTGATTTCAAACGTGCTGAAGAAAGATCCCGGGAATAAGAGGATGCGGGAGCTTTCGGGGGCCATCCACGAAGGCGCGATGGCTTTCCTCAAGCGCGAGTATAGAGTTGTCGCCATATTCCTCGCCATTGTATTTGTCGTGGTGGCTGTAGGGATCAACCTCCATACCGCCATCGCGTTCCTCCTGGGGGCGGGCGCCTCGATTTCCGCCGGATTCGTAGGGATGCAGATATCCACCAGGGCCAACGCTAGAACTACCCAGGCTGCTACGAAAGGATTTAACGAGGCGCTGCGGGTTGCTTTCCCGGGCGGCGCGGTCATGGGGATGTATGTCGTGGGCATAGGCCTCTTCGTGCTGTCGCTAATATATTACATATTCTCGAGGTTGCCCGGGATCGATGTGTTCTCTGCTACCAGCCTGGTAGCTGGCTTCAGCATGGGCGCAAGCTTCGTAGCACTCTTCGCAAGGGTGGGCGGTGGCATATACACGAAGGCGGCGGACGTCGGGGCTGATCTGGTCGGCAAGGTAGAAAAGGGGATCCCTGAAGACGATCCTCGAAACCCTGCAGTCATTGCGGACCTCGTCGGTGACAATGTCGGCGACGTGGCCGGGATGGGAGCGGACCTCTACGAGTCTTATGTCGGGTCCATTGTGTCTGCTATGGTGATCGCAGCCGCGGTTTTTCCAACTGCTGAGGCGAAATTCAGGGGCATCGTCTTTGCGCTCGGGCTTGCCGCCATTGGTATCCTCTCATCGATTCTCGGGACGTTCTTCGTCAGGACAGACGAGAAGGGCGGAGATCCAGGGGGGGCGCTGCGGAGAGGCACCTTTGCAAGTGCTGCGTTCGTTATCGTCGGCGCGTACCTTTTGAGTCAGTTCTACTACGGTGAGCTTGGCGTTTTCTGGGCTGCGCTGGTCGGGCTCATCGCCGGGGTCGTCATCGGCCAAGTGGCCGAGATGTACACCTCAGGGAGGGCTGTTGCCAACCTTGCGAAAACGTGTCTTACCGGCCCTGCGACTAACATCATTAGTGGGTTTGCGCTCAGCATGAGAAGCACAGTGCTGCCGTTGCTTTTCGTGGCCCTCGCTATCCTCGTGGCGTTCTGGCAAGCTGGTTTTTACGGCATAGCCATCGCGGCTCTGGGTATGCTCTCGATTGCAGGAATGACCGTGTCAGTGGACGCATACGGGCCCATATCTGACAACGCGGGCGGCATTGCTGAAATGGCTCACATGCCTGCCGAGGTTCGCAGGATCACAGATTCCCTGGACGCAGCGGGCAACACCACTGCCGCCATTGCAAAGGGCTTTGCAATAGGTTCTGCTGCCCTGACTGCGCTTGCTCTTTTCTTCGCATACATCCATGCTGCTAACCTCTCTATCATGGACCTCCTTAACGCGAGGGTTGTGGCAGGCCTTTTCATTGGGGCGATGGTCCCGTACATCTTTGCAGCAGGCGCCATGGAAGCCGTGGGACGCGCAGCCTTTAAAGTGGTTGAGGAAGTACGCAGACAGTTCAGGGAGATCCCGGGTCTCATGGAAGGCACGGCGCGAGCCGAGTACGCCAGGTGCGTGGACATAACCACGGCCGGGGCGCTGCGCGAAATGGTGGTGCCGGGGCTGCTCGCAGTGGTTATCCCGCTTGCCGTCGGGATAATCCTCGGGGCGGAAACACTAGGAGGGCTCCTTGCAGGCGCGCTTGCAACCGGCGTTCCGCTTGCGATTCAGCTTGCGAACGCAGGCGGCGCGTGGGACAACGCGAAGAAGCACATTGAAGCCGGGAACCTCGGCGGCAAGGGAACGCCCGTCCATGCTGCAGCGGTCATCGGCGACACCGTAGGGGACCCGTTCAAGGACACCGCTGCCCCGGCCATGAACATCTTGCTTAAACTGATGACCGTCGTGTCGCTCGTCTTCGCGCCGCTCATCATCAAGCTGAACGTGCTCTTGACGGGGCTGTTCGGCTAGGCGCCACAGACCCGGCGGGCTGAACACGTCGTTCGCAGGTTCAGGTGCGGCTCTTGCTCCGAGGTGTTCCCGTCACAACCAGGCCAGCCCACGGAGAGACTATCCCTCGGGGTCGCGCCGGGCGACTTTAGGATCAACCGAGCAGAACTTGCATGCCCGTAAACGGATGGGCAACAAGTGCGTGGGAAGTGCACGAGTTTCGTGCACTTCCTCAGCAAGTTTGACCGGATGATTGTGAGCAGCTTGAGCGGGTGCTCATGGTCGCGCGCCGCCAGTCGCCGGTGATACCAGCAGCCAGTTACATAGGAAGGAGCCGATGTTCTGTGGTGTTGGATCGACAACAAGCACTTGAACTTGTAAAGAAGCATGTTAAAACGAAGAACTTGATCAAACACATGCTTGCGACGGAGGCTGTAATGCAGGCGCTGGCCGGGCACTTCAGCGAAGACGAAACGAAGTGGGCACTTGTGGGCTTGCTCCATGACATCGATTACGACGAGACAGCACACGAGCCCGGCAGGCACAGCCTGGTGGGTGGCGAAATGCTTGAGAGAATGGGTTTCCCCGCCGACGTGGTGCAGGCCGTTAAGGCGCACAACGAGTATCACGGGTTTCCACGCGAAGCCCGCCTCGACAAGGCGCTTTACGCTGTTGACCCGCTGACCGGGCTTCTTGTGGCGGCTGCCTTAATTCATCCCGACAGGAAGCTCTCCGCGATAGATGTAGGGTTCGTGATGAATCGGTTCAAGGAACCATCGTTCGCGCGCGGGGCCAACAGGGACCAGATCAGGACCTGCTCTGAGTTAGGGCTGTCACTTGAGGAGTTCATCGGCATCGGCCTTCGCGCCATGCAGGAGATCGCGCCGGATCTCGGTTTGTGAGAAGCTCCCGGCTTGCGGGAGTTCTCTCGGCTTTTAGGAGCTCCCGGTTTCCCGAAGGCCATTCCGAAAGCCATCGTCGTTTTGCCCGAGTCGTTCGCATTTTACCCGAATTGTTCATTAGGAAGCCACTGGCTCCGCCCAGTGGCTTCCGATTCTTCGCCAAGTTAGTGTATGGAAACGCCCCGCACTGGGAGGAGATTGCCGGTGTTGTGTTCGGTATCGGGCGAGCCGCAAACGCCCCCTTGCCTCCTGGCTGGGTTTCCTGCGTTGTTCCGAGTTTCCGAGGGCTACCCACTTGGGGATCCGATCAGGTACCAGACACGGCAAGCTGTGCCTCTGAAGACTGACTATTGTCTACTTTGCGCAATGTTGTTAAAGACCTGGTGTTCATCCGCTTGAACCCCGGGCCTCGCCGTGTTATAATTGGCGTGCAGGTGAGGCGCCTTGACAGAGCACAGAATCGTCGCCACGAATCGCAAGGCATATCACGACTACCATATAGATGAGACATATGAAGCAGGGATCGCTCTCACCGGTACCGAGATCCAATCGGTAAGGCGCGGGATGGTTAGCCTGCGAGACAGCTTCGCGAGGGTAGAGGATGGAGAGGTCCTGCTCTACAACATGAACATAAGTC
>JBFMGS010000070.1:0-9624 GCA_040752635.1 Bacillota bacterium | reverse complement strand
GACAAATGAAACCGGTCGCGGAGCCACCTGTCAACCTTCATTTCGGGCAAAGGTCTACAGGAACTGGTAACGCCGCCGTAGATCACCCGCAGTTTTGCCTCGGGGATGCCGAACGCCATCATTACGTCCTCCTTGACGCGGTTTGAGGTTGTAATGATAGCTCCCGCCCCCTTGAGGTATACAGGGAGGTTAGCCTCCAGGTGCTCTACGAACGACGAGGGGTACCACGCGCGGGTCTTGAGTGGAACCAGGTGATGGAGAGTAACCACGTAAGGGCAGAAGGGAGTTTCCCTGAGGGTTGCAAGTCCATTGCGAGTGTTATGAAAGAGGACGGCCCTATGCTTCAGAAGGAATTGGGTCAACAGGTGGGACTCCCAGAGGTCGTCCCGGCAACTGCCCGAGTACGCAAACAAGACGTTGGGGTGGTTCGGAAAGCCGTATGGGGGCGTGTCTACCCTTAAGAGGTAATAGAGGGTCTCGGTGTCGAGTGAGGCAAGATGCTCCACCAGGTTGTGCGTGTATCTTCCGATCTCTCCCGGGCGGTCAAGGAGCTCTCTTCCGTCTATCGCAATGATCCTCTCGCAAGGCTCTTTCCTGCGAGATCGTTTCGATGGTTCATCAAGAACTTCTATCTCAACCCTGGAAACCTCAACGAAAGCTACATCATCGATCCACAGAACCCCAGTGTCGTGCATGCCGACCTGAAGGGTAACTGATGAAACGCCCTCGGGTATGTCCACGAGGCCGGCGTACCGCTTCGTCTCCGTGCCGGCGCTGACGAACTTTAGGTGATGCCAGCCGACCCACCTCCCGGCTTGATCCCAGAAATGCATCATTATCCTGAGATGCTTGCCCGGGCGATCCGACTTCATGCATGCGCTTGCTTCCCACCGTTCGCCCGGCTTCACCTGGACGGAGCATTCTCTGGTTTGTATTATGCCGACAGCAGTTGCCATGAAGATCGGGTTGATGATCTTGACGGCTCTCACCCCGCTGGAAGGGTGCTCTGTTGAGCTCACGACGGCGGTCCTTTCGTCCCCGAAGCCGGCGTCCTGCCATCCGTGGAGGGGGCCTGCTTCACCACCTACTAGTTCAAAGCTGTGATTAAAGATGCGGTTGTCTTCCAAAGCGTATCACCTCTATCAGCCGTCCATTCGCCAGGTTTCTATCGCTGGTTGCCGTGGCTTGCTACACTGCCTGGGGCAGCCTGGACCGTGATGTTCCTTCCTCGTTCTTATCATATTCGTGCGTCCGTGCGGGGGTCAGGCTGCCGGGGTTGGGTTGCGTGCTAACTCTACTACCTGGTGACATCTGCACCCGGCCTGCGGGGCTACCGCCTGGAGCGGGGCAGGAAATCCTGGTTTCACGGAGAACATCCAATTGGCGGCTTCAAGTAATGCAGATGGAGGTTGTAGCTGATGACCGAGACGAGGAAAGTCCCAGTGGGCGTTTCAGGCCGACATATCCACGTCACCCGGGAGGATCTCGAACGCCTGTTCGGGCCAGGATACGAGCTGACTTGTTTCAGAGAACTGTCGCAACCGGGCCAGTTTGCGGCGAATGAGACGGTGACGCTCGTGGGTCCGAAGGGGGTCATCCCCAAGGTGAGGATCCTGGGCCCTGTTCGGAAGGCAACCCAGGTCGAGATCTCCCGCACCGACGGTTACACGTTAGGAGTTGACGCCCCTGTCAGGGAATCCGGCGACCTTGAGGGGACGCCCGGCATTGTGATCGTGGGGCCTTATGGACCTGTCCAGATCAAGCAAGGCGTCATCGTGGCGAAAAGACACATCCATTTCACGCCGGAGCTTGCCCGCGAGTTCGGCGTGAGCGACGGAGAGACGGTGATGGTTAAGGCCAGCGGACCGAGGGCGCTCATATTCGACGAGGTAGTCATCAGGGTCCGGGAGGACTTTGCCCTTGACATGCACGTTGACATGGATGAAGCGAACGCGGCCGGAATAAAGCAAGGAGACCTGGTCACGCTGCTTGGCAGCGCCCAGAGACGGGCCTTTGAAGAGACGTGCCCAGGTTTCGGCAACGCGGAGGCGGCCACGCACGGGTAATAGGGCGGCAGGCCGGTGATGGAATGGTTGGTACAAAGCTGGTTGAGTTTCTAAAGGGCGAGATCTCGGGCGAGCGTGCGCGCGTCTACGCGTCTGAAATCGCAAGGTATCACCGGGCAAAAGGGTCGTCGGATTACGCCCGGGCGGTGGAGTTCATCAGAGACAAACTCGTAAGCTGGGGAGTCGAACGCGTTACCGTCGAGAGATACCTTGCTGACGGAAGGAAGGCGTATCAGACGTGGACGCCTCCCCCTGCGTGGGAGCCGCTGCGGGCCGAACTTACGCTTGTTCACCCCGAGGAGCGTTCGATCTGCAGCTTCGAGACCGAACCCATGTCGCTGGTCTTCGGGAGCACATCCACGCCCCCGGAGGGGCTTACGCTCGAGGTCGTGGACATCGGAGACGGTAAGTCCGACCAGGTGTACGCAGCCCAGAGTGTCACGGGGAAAATGGTCCTCACCTCAGGAGATGCTCGGACGGCGTTTAAGAAAGCCATCAAGAAACATGGGGCTGTCGGCGTCGTGACCGACTTCATGTTGAACGAGGTCCCGTCCATCCAGCGTACGCCCTCCGACCTCCCTGACGCTGTGTGCTACGCAAGCTTCCCTGTGAAGTACGAGGATATCGGCAAGATGGCTTTCGGTTTCTCCCTGTCGCATCGACAGGCGGAGCATCTCCGTGCGCTCCTCAAAAAGGGCCCGGTCAGGGTGAAGGCGCTTGTGGACGCGCGCCTGTTCCCAGGCGAACTGGAGGTGCTCACCGGGCTGATCCCGGGCGAGGAACGACAGGAAGGTGAGGTCCTCATAATCGCTCATCTGTGCCACCCGAAGCCCGGCGCCAACGATAACGCAAGCGGCTGCGGCCTGGCAATGGAGCTCGCAAGAGCGCTTGCGGCCGCTATAGCCAGTGGGAGGCTGAAGCGCCCGCGGCTCGGCATCAGGTTCATGTTCGTCCCGGAGATGTACGGCACCATGGCGTATCTGGACCGCCATCCAAGGTGGCCGAGAAGGGTAAAGGCAGGCATAAACTTGGACATGGTGGGAGAATCCCCAGAGACCAGGCCGATAGCAAACCTGGTGGGCACGCCCTGGAGCCTGCCTTCGGCCTTAGGAGATGTGGGCGCCTTCTACATGAAGGCGGTAGCCGCCGATGGGAAAATGTACGAGGGCAGCGAACCTGTCAGCGCCTGGCACTACAACATCACAGGATTTACAGGAGGATCGGACCATTACATCCTGGTGGACTCGTCGTTCAAGGTTCCCTGCATATTCCTGGGGCATTGGCCTGACCGATTCTACCACTCAAACATGGACACTGTGGACCGCCTCGACGCTGCCGAGTTCCTGCGGATGGGGCTGGTTGCGGCGTCAACAGCGCTCACCATCGCCAATCCAGGCGAGGAGACCGCCCAATTCATGCTGAACGTTGTAGATGCTGCCGCAAAGCGCAGGATCGTTCAGGCCGCGAGTTCATCGTGCGAAGCAGCGATTCTGTGTGAAGACCCGACTAAGAAGGCGGAAGCAGCCTATTCCTTCAGCCGTCGCGTTGAAATCCTTGTAGACAAGGACCTTGCTGCACTCGACTGGGTGGTTTGCCTGGTTTCAAAGAAGGATGCTGGCAGGACCCGGGAACTGGCCCGCGCGCTGAAGAAGGGTCTCCGGGCGACTCTGCGTGCTTCCCGCAGCAAGGTGGACCTGTTTGCCGGACCTGACGAAGAAGACCGGGGTGCCCGTGGGGACGATCAGCCCGGCCGGGTGGAAGGCGAAGATAGCGTGTACCTGCGTCTTTTTAAAGGGCCGCTTGACCCGTCGTACCTTGGGTCCCTGTATGACCGCATGGATGAAAAGCGTCGCGAGCGTTACGAGAAGAGGCAAAAGGACGATCCCGGTTTCCAGTTGAAGCTCGTCGAGGCGATGAACTACATGGATGGCAAGAGAACCCTAGGAAGGATCGCCTCCTTGGTATCAGCCGAGTTTCCAGGCTTTAGCCTCGACGATCTGAAAGGATTCGTGGAGGACCTTGAGGCAGCAAGACTCGTGCGTCTCAGGTGAGCCAACAGTCATCCACATAGACATGGATGCGTTCTTTGCCGCCGTTGAGCAGCAGGCCCACCCCGAGTTGCGCGGGAAGCCCGTGATCGTTTGCGGAGATCCCGACGGCAGGGGCGTGGTTTCAACGGCGTCCTACGAGGCCCGAGCCTTCGGCGTGCGCTCGGCCATGCCTGTCAAGGAGGCGAGGCGCTTGTGTCCGCACGGGGTGTACCTTGCAAGCAACCTCGCCGACTACAGTGCGGTTTCCCAGCGCCTCCTTGAGGTGTATCGGCGGTACACACCTCTTGTCGAGCCGTTCTCCATAGATGAGGCTTTTCTTGACGTTAGGGGCTGTGAGCGGTTGCATGGGGACGCGCCCACGATAGCACGTAAGATCAAGCAAGAGATCCGGCAGGATTTCGGGCTGACATGCTCCATCGGCGTCGCGCCAAACAAGTTCCTCGCGAAAATGGCTTCGGACATGCGCAAGCCCGATGGGCTCACGATCATCCGGGCCGAGGACGTCAAGCGCGTCATCTGGCCGCTTCCCGTGGGCAAGCTATACGGGGTAGGGGAGAAGACAGCGAAGGCTCTTGCAGCAATAGGCATAGGCACGGCTGAGGCTCTCGCTGCTACCCCCGTAGACGTGCTGGTGGCCAGGTTTGGCGTGATGGGACGTCTCCTGCACGACATAGCCAATGGGATCGACTCGAGCCCGGTTGATCCTGGAATATGGGAGAAGCCGAAGTCGCTCGGACGCGAGATAACTCTCGCGGAAGACTGCGCGGACGAAGACTTCCTCCTAAAACGCATCCTCTCCCTCTCGGAGCAGGTGGGGAGGAGGCTCCGCAAGCACAGCCTCGTAGCAAGGACTATCACGGTAAAGCTCAGGTACTCCGACTTCACGACCTTTTCGCGTTCTCACACTTTGGCTGAGTTCACGTGTCTTGACGATGACATCTACCGGGCCGCGGCCGAGCTTTTCCGCGCCAACTGGGCGCGCCCCCGCAAGGTGCGCCTCGTCGGCGTTACTGCAGCCAGCCTCGCGCCGTCGCGCGACTACACTCGCCAGCTTGCCCTTTTCACGGAGCGCGATAGAAGGCGAGATCTTGCGGCGGCTTTGGACAGGGTGAAAGACAGGTTCGGCGAGAGCGCGATAACGCGTGCAAGCCTCATCGGGGTGCGTTGCGAAAGGGAGCCTCAGGGGGAGTGATAGGCGATGGTGTTGGTCGGGACGGCGGGCTTTAGTTACAGTGATTGGAGGGGCGTGTTCTATCCCGAGCGCGTGAAGGACTCTGACATGCTGGCTTTCTATGCCGGGCGGTTCCCTTGCGTCGAGCTGGACTTTACGTATTATCGGATGCCCGGCGTGCGGGCCATGGAAGGGCTCGCCCGCAAGGTGCCTGAGGGGTTTGAGTTCTGCGTCAAAGCCAACAAGGCGATGACTCATGAGCTGGGGGCGCCCGGGGAGGCTCCAGAGAACGAGGACGCATTTCGCGCATTCGCCGAAGCGCTCAGGCCCATGACCTCGCGGGGCAGCCTCGGGTGCGTGCTCGCCCAGTTTCCGTGGGGCTTCAAGAAGACCGGTGACAGCATCGACTACCTACGGCGGTTCAAGGCCCTCCTTCCAGAGATGCCGATAGTCGTGGAGTTCCGCAACCGCGAGTGGATCGCGCCTGAAACGTTCGAACTGCTCCGATCGGAGGGCATGGGTTTCTGCTGCGTGGACGAACCCAGGCTGCGCAGCCTGGTACCGCCGGTGGCGGAGGCGACGTCGGACATCGCCTACGTAAGGTTTCATGGCAGGAACGCGGAGAAGTGGTGGAAGCACGAACACGCATGGGAGCGTTACAACTACCTGTACTCCGAAGCAGAGCTTGCAGAGTGGGTTCCTAAGATCAGGGCTCTTGATGCCAGGGTGGCGAAGACATATGTTCTCTTCAACAACTGCCACGCTGGCCAGGCTGCCGAGAACGCCAGAATGCTCGAGCTCATGCTTGACCTGGACCTCGGGGAGTAACCTTTCAGAGTTCGTCTTCTGCGGCGAGGCTCTGGTAGGGTTCCAAGGGCAGCGTTCGTGGGTGAGAACCGGGGTTTCAGGGACCCCCACGTACGGTGAAGGCCGTTATGCTTGGCATATTTCCCCGCCGTTCCAGACGACCTTCAACAATGACGACAGGGCTTGTAAACATCACCCCTCCACACCGCCTGTAGATATCCTCAAACACGGTTACATCGATGAGCCCTGTCTCGTCTTCAAGGGAGAAGAACACGACGGTTTTTCCGCTCCTCGTGGGTGGCCGATGCGGCCTGATGACAAGCCCGGCCACCCTGACAGAGGTGCCGCGGTCCTTCTGCTTTGCTCCGGCGGTAGAGAGCACCCCTTTCCGAGTAAGACGGCTCCGGAAGAACTCCATGGGATGTCTTGTAGGATGAAGGCCGAGCACGTAAAACTCGTGCTTGAACCTCTCGAACTCGGGGAAATCCGGGACGCCGCCACCCGCTCCCAGTGGGCCGCCTCTCCCGGTGACAACCGGCTCCTCCAGGAGCAAGGCCGCGTCATCCGTACCTGAACTCCCATCACGTTTTCGTCCTGATCTTCCAAGGGCCTTCGGGATCTCCCACAACAAGGCCCTGCGGTTCGGGCAAATGGCATCAAACGCGCCACAGAGCACCAGGTTTTCGAGAAGGTCCCGGGCTACAGGAACACGCCCGCAGAAATCTCCGACGGAGGCATACCCCGGGCGGCCGCGGGACACGACTATCCTCGCAGCAAGTTGCTCATTCATGCCCCGCACTCTGAGGAGCCCCACCCGTATGGCACCGTTTTCGATCGTGAACCTCTCGGCGCTTCGGTTTATATCCACCGGAAGGATTCTTATTCCCCGCCTTCTTGCCTCGGCGCACACAGTGTGGGCAGGGTAGAACCCCATGGGCTGGTTGTTGAGCAGCGCCGCGTAGAACTCGGCGGGATGGTGGCGCAAGAGATAGGCGGTTTTGTAAGCGGTCGTGGCGAACGCCGCCGCATGCGCCTCACAGAAGCCGTAACCGGCGTAACCGACGATGTAGGCGAAGATGGTGTGAGCCACCTCGAGCGACACGCCGCGCTCCCGGGCGCGGGCGACGAAGAGCTCGCCGATGGCCTCCATCTCTTTCTGGGAACGGAAATGGGTCATGGCGCGGCGCAACCGATCGGCCTCGCCGGGGGTGAAGCCAGCCACAGCCGTGGCGATCTCGATGACCTGTTCCTGGAAGAGCACAACCCCGTAGGTTTCCTTCAGGATCCGCTCCAGGGAGGGGTGGACGTAGGTGATGGTCTCCAGGCCCTGGCGTCGGGCGATGAAGGGTTCCACCATGTTGCCCTTGATAGGGCCAGGGCGAATGAGGGCGACGCTGGCCACGATGTCCTCGATCTGCTCGGCTCCCAGCCGGCTTTGCAGGGCGCGCTGGGCCGGGCTTTCGAGCTGGAATATGCCCACCGTCTCGCCCCGGTTGAGCATTCGATAGGTCTCCCGGTCATCGAGGGGGATATCGTCGTAGGAGAAATGCCCGTCCGAGCCCCTTCCTTCTCCCATGGCCCGGTCATCACCCTTCCCAGTCCGGCCTTGCCCTGCCTGGATGAGCCGGACGGTGTCGTCAACGGCGCTCAGCGTGCGAAGGCTCAGCAGATCGAGCTTGATAAACCCCATGGCCTCCACGTCCTCCTTGTCGTACTGGGCCACCACCACGCCCTTCGCCGCTATCTGCAGGGGTACCAGCTCGGCGATGGGACGGTCGCTGATGATGAGGCCGCCCAGGTGAGTGCCGAGGTACCGGGGAAAGCCGGCTACGGCTTCGGCGAGCTCGAAGAGCAGCTCGTAGCGGTGGCCGCTCGTGCCGGGAAGAGGGCGCAGCAGATCGCTCTCGCGCAGTTCAGGAAGGTGGGCGGCGGCCTGGCGAATGGCGTCGGCGGGCATGTGCGGAAAGCGCTTGGCCAGGGCGTCGAGTTCGGGTGCGGGGTAGCCCAGGGCCTTGCCGATCTCCCGCAGTGCCGAACGCGCCTGGAAGGTGTTATAGGTGGCCACCGAGGCCACGCGGTCGTGGCCGAAGCGGTCGTAGACGTAGGCGGCCACCTCGTCCCGCCTCCTGGCATCGAAGTCGATGTCGATATCCGGCTTCTGCGCTCGTTCCATGCTGAGAAAACGCTCAAATAGAAGCCCCCGCCCGATAGCGTCCACATCGGTGAGGAAGAGAGTGTAGGCCACCGCGGAATCGGCTGCCGAACCCCGACCTGCGGTGCGAATACCGCGGCCGCGGGCAAACTGTACGATGTCGTGAGCCACGAGAAAGTAATCTTCGACGCCCAGCGCCTCGATGATGGCGAGCTCGTGCTCAAGGCGGCTGCGAATCGCCTCGGTGATGCGACCGTAGCGCGCCCGAGCCCCGTCATAGACGAGCTGGCGCAGGAGCTGCGCCGCCGTATGGCCTGGCGGCAGCCCCGGATATGCTGGGAAGAGCTTTTCGCCCAGGGGCAGGACGTTGTCGTCGCAGCCTTTGGCGATGCGCGCGGTGTTGGCCAGGGCCTCGGGCCACTCGGCGAGGAGTTCGGCCATCTGTTGGGGGGATTTGAGATACTGCTCGGCGTTGAGAGGTCGCTCGGGATGCACTGACTCGAGGCGAGTCAGGGTGCGCACGCAGGTCAGCACGTCGTGTACGGGAAAGTCGGCCTTGCGGGCGTAGTGAACATCGTTGGTGGCCACCACAGGAACGCCCACCGCTTCGGCGAGTTGGGCAAGGCGCTGGACGAGGCTACGGCTTTTCGGCAGGCGCAGATCCTGCAGTTCTACGAAGAGACGATCACCGAAAACCGCCCGGTAGCGCTCAATTACCTGTTTCGCCTCGTCGGCAAGGTCCCTCCGCAAGCGGCTGGCGATTTCGCCCTTGCGGCAGCCCGTCAGGGCGATGAGCCCCTGCGCGTGGCGGGCGATGGTCTCCCAGCGGGCCCGTGGGTGGCGTCGGGGCGCGCTCAGGTGCGCGTCCGTTAGGATGCGGCAGAGATTTGCATAGCCGGTCCGGTTTTGGGCCAAGAGCATCAGGTGAAAGCCGCCTTCCAGGGTCAGTTCCGCGCCGATGATGGGCTTGATGCCCCGGGAGCGGGCCTGCTGCACGAAGCGCACGGCGCCGCTCAACGTGTCGTGATCGGTAATGGCAAGCGCTGACATACCCAGGGCGGCCGCCCGCTCCAGGAGGGCCTCGATGGAGCTGGCCCCGTCTAGAAAGGAGAAGTTGGAGTGCACGTGAAGGTGTACGAACCATTCCATTTTTGAGCGCCCCGTCATGCAATCACCGACAACCCCGACCGCCGTCTGGAAAGGTGGTGGAGATTTGTGACGCCATGTTTAGTCGAAGATTTTGGTAAGGTGCCAGGTCTTGCGGTCGCTGCAAAGTTCGTATATTCCTTTGTTGCCTGCAAGCACAACAAAGAACCGCTTCTCGCCCTCACCATCCCACCAGTTGCCCGTCTCGCGCCACTCATCAATAATGGAAAG
>JBFMGS010000069.1:0-10019 GCA_040752635.1 Bacillota bacterium | reverse complement strand
GCATATAGAAGGAAAACTGCCTTACGGCTGATAGCCTCTACGGTCCGCCCGAGACCCGTAGAGGTTTTTGCTTGAGGAGGAATATCGGTGAGCAGGCACATGACTTACTATAACCTCATCGACGCAATGAGGAAGCCCGGCTGTTTCATATGCCGGCTCATCAGCGAGACGGTTACTCGCTACCTCGACACGATTCTTTACGAGAACGTCAACGACGTAGGTGTAAGAAGGAGTCTGCGGGAGTCCAACGGTTTCTGCCCCAAGCACGCCTGGCTGCTCTGTGACCAAGGGGACCTGCTAGGTCACTCAATCATCTACGGTGACCTGGTGGACGGCGTTCTCGATTTCCTCAAGGGCTTGCTAGTATCCCATCCGCATGCACGGTCTACGAGGACGACAGTGAGCCGCCAGGTGAAGGCGTTACTGCCCGGGCGAAGATGTCCAGCGTGCCTTGTTGCGCACCGAGTTCAGGAGAGCTATCTCGGCGTGCTTCTCAACGAATTTGGCTCTGACCCTGAGTTTGAAGAGGAGTTCGCGTCATCCTCGGGCCTTTGTCTTCCCCACCTGGTCGAAGCTCTGGAGATGTCTCGGGACGACGAGGCCAGCAGGCGCTTGCTTGGGGCCTCAATAGCTAAGCTGCAAGAACTCAAGGCCGACCTTGCCGAGGTGAAGCGAAAGCACGACTATCGCTTCTCGAAGGAACCGTGGGGCAGCGAGAAGGATGCCTGGATAAGGGCGGTAGAGATCTGGAGTGGCCTTCGATAGACTGCACCACCCGGAAGATGCCCAAACATCGGCTGTGCTCTACGTAGGTCTAAGACAAAGGGGGCGGTGACGCTGAATAAGACCTCTTGGGGTAAAAGACCAGGCGAAGGGAAACTCCCTGCTCCCCGCAGTCTAGGTCAGGGTGGCCACGGGGCTGAAAGCCTGCTTGAGGGAATCAGAGCCCTCAGAGATGAACATCTACGCCCACGTATCTCGGCAATGCAGGACAAAGCAAGTCAGGCGGGCAACTTGGTTATCTCCGGAGCAAAAGACAAGAGAACCGAAAGCCAGCACTAGCTGGCCTTCGGCGAAATCTGCACCGGATTTGCACCATACACGGTATGTATACGATCCTTGGATCTACAAAGGATCTACAAAGGCCCTGGTGCGAGAGGCGGGATTTGAACCCGCACGGGGGTTGCCCACCAGATCCTAAGTCTGGCGCGTCTGCCATTCCGCCACTCTCGCACCTCAAAGTTGCTGTTGGTCTGTTGGCAGTGATGCCGCCTCGTCCTGGTTCGCAACCCCATTCTAGCACATATGTCCCCTGAGATCAACCGCCGCTCGATGGCGATGTGTGCCGCTCGGCGAGATTACCATGGGAATCTGCTGATCGCCTTGCGTATCCTGGGTATGGCCTCGAGCGCGGCTTGCTCGCCACGGGCGATGAGTTCGCGAGCTTCCCAGAACTCGATGCCCGATGCGAACGACACATCCGGCTCGATCACGACCTTTGCTTGAGCCGCCCTGGTTTGGAGCAACCGGTGCTGCATGATGTCCAGCGTGTTGAGGATGATGTCCACAGCGGTGGGGTTTTCGATGTGTTTGAGCTCCAACTTCGGTGTCACGCTGACCGCCACGGGCACCGCGGATTCGTCGAGGGACCGAATATGATCTACTGGCACGGAGTTCACTACGCCGCCGTCTACCAGCAAGCGACCGCCGAGACGCACGGGCACAAAGACCGCAGGTATGGAGATGCTCGCCCGTATGGCGTCCACTACGCTACCTTCCCTACTGAATACGACCTCTTCGCCTGTAAGGATATCGGTGGCGACGATAGCAAGGGGAATTCGGAGGCCCGGGAACTCGATATCCCCGATGAACGAGCGCAGCATGTCTTGTATCTTTCGACCCACTATGAGGCCCTGCCTGGGAAGGATCGGGTCGATCCACGCCAGCACTGAACGTTTGGTTACGTCCAGAGCATGGCGTTCCATCTCGGCTGCAGACATCCCTGCAGCGTAAAGGCCTCCGATGAGGGCTCCAATGCTCGCGCCAGTTATCACCTTTATATTGATGCCTTCGCGCTCGAGGACCTTCAACACTCCTATGTGTGCAAGCCCCCTGGCTGCGCCTGAGCCAAGCGCCAGGCCTATCCCTCGTTTGCGCTCAAGTCTCACATTGTCTTCGCACTCCATGCGGCATCACCTTTCCGACGCCTTTTCGGCCCCACGCGTAGCTACCCTGGGGCGGCAACGAATATCGCATTTCAGGAGTTCACAGGGCATCTAGCTCGAAACCGCGCGCATGATAGCCGGGAGGCTTGAACGGCTTGATATGTTGCCGGGAGCCTCCAGGAAGGTATGTACATATTTATGCACATATCCACGCGAAGGCATCGGGTAGCGTGCTCCGCAGGGTCATCGGCGACCGGGATGGCAGGCACTGTCCCGTGAGTAGCCTACGGGAGGCAGGATCAACCGGGCAGGAGGCTGCATCAACCACGCACCCCGAAAGACACGAACTCCCCGCGGTACTCTTGCCATTCCACCCGCAAATCCTCGACGCAGGCCCAGGGTGGACCTTCTCGCAGAAGCGCAATGTAGCGTTGCACTTTGTGTCGTTCGCCTTCCACCACCAGTTCAACGGTCCCGTCATGTCGGTTTCTCGCCCAGCCGCGAAGCCCCAGCGCCAGAGCATGTCTTCGGGCAAAGCCGCGAAACCCCACGCCCTGGACGCGGCCGAACACAGTGATATTGGCCCTGGAATTGTCAACTAACGTTCCGTTCCCTGCTTCGTTCATCGGCGAAACTGACCTCCGGGGAACAGTCAAAGCCTGCTTAACTGATCTTTGGCGGCAAGGCGCTGCTGCATTCTCCAAGTCGCAGCTTAGTGCCGCCCTTTGCAGCAGCGTAACCCCTGTCCTTACCTGATTATGGTTTCATTGGGATAATGTTTTGGATAGAAGTTCTACGGAAACACGATTAAGACCTGCCTGCCCTGGGCACAAATATAACTGCCGACGGTCCCACGGTTGTCGCGAGGGGATTATGGCACCGACCATATTCTGAAGGAGAGCGTCATTCCTCACTTACTGTGGGCTTACGCTCTCTCACCTCAACTTAACCGTCACCGTCGGCCCGTTTTCTTCCAGTTCGGACCAAATCATTGCCCGAGTCAAGCCCGCTGCTTCATGCGCGTAGTTGCCCCGGCCTCGACAGGATCCATCAGGGTGTTGTCCTTGCAAGGTGGCTTTAGTGGCACCTACGCCGCCCGCGATCTTGCGCGAAGGTTCTTCTGATGTTGTGTGAACGAGCTTCCGTGTCGGTAAGTCTCAGGCTCGCAGCAATCGGGATGAGTGCGCAGTGAAGATCGGCGCTGGTACACGGTCACAGTGAAGCAATTGCTACAAGTACTACAACGAGCCGCCCGGCGTCCTCGCCCCGGCGGCTCTCGACGTGCTCCGTAGTACAGAGATCTGGTCGGAGCGGCGAGACTTGAACTCGCGACCTCCTGAACCCCATTCAGGCGCGCTAGCCAAACTGCGCCACGCCCCGACCCCAAAGCTCGTAGATCGCTTTCTACGCGACCCAAAGAGATTATAGCAGATCGCCGGCGTGGCCGCAACCCCAACCATGCGTTATTTCGCCACGGCGTCTTTCAAGCTCTTTCCGGCCTTGAAGACCGGCACCGTCCGTGCGGCGATGCGGATTGCCTTCCCGGTTCTCGGATCCCTACCTGCGCGGGCCGCCCTGCGCCGAGTCTCAAAGCTCCCAAAACCCACGAGTTGCACCTTATCGCCTGCAGCAAGGGCTTCCGTGACCGACTCGAATACCGCATCCACCACCTTTGCGGAATCTTTCTTCGTGAAACCGGTCTTGGTTGCTACCTTATCAACAAGCTCTGTCTTGGTCATTCTGGAAACCTCCTTTCGCAGGTATGGTGCCCACCTCGGTCAGCATTTATGAAGGGCGACCCACCTAACGTGGCCCGCCCTCCCCAATCTCGGCTCTTGTCTGGCTTAGCAGCCGTGCGCGAAAGCCCTCATCATGCTGGTCTGGGTTGCCGGTGCTAGCGCAAGGCCGCTTCAGAAACCTGGTCGCTTGCGCCGAACCCGGCACAGACAACCCAATCGAGAGTCCATGCCTTGAAACGCCAAGACTCAAACAACCTTGAGACGACCTGGGGACAACTCGCTGGTCTCCCAGCTCTACAAGATTATACAGATGAGGCCGCCGCTACCCTCGTTGATGATCTTCTGCAAGGTCTCCTGCAGCTTTACCTGTGCGTTCTCGGGCATCCGATACAGCTTGCTCTCGATTCCTTCTTTCACAAGTTCATGCAGGGATTTTCCAAGAAAGTCCGTTCTCCAGATGCGTTCGGGGTCTCTCTCGAATTCCTCCGACAGCCGTCTGACGAGTTCCTCTCCCTGTCTCTCCGTGCCTACGTTGGTCGTGACCTCCGTCTCGATGTTCGCCCGGATCAGGTGGATGGATGGTGCCGATGCCTTAAGCTTCACGCCGAAGCGGCTGCCCTGCCGGATGAGTTCCGGCTCTTCGAAGGTCAGCTCGTCGAGCATCGGCATGACTATACCGTACCCGCTTTCCTTGGCATCGCGCAGGCCGTCTGCGATCTTGTCGAACTCCCTCTTGGCCACCGACAGTTCCTTCATAAGGCGCAGGAGGTGGTGATCGCCTTCGACTTCGAGGCCGCTGACCTCCTGCACGATCTGCAAGAAGAGGTCCCTTGGCGCTCCAAGATCGATCATCGCCGTTCCTGTGCCGAGTTCCATCGTGACGAGCTTCGCCTCGGACACGAAGTCCCGTCCGCCGAGGTCATCTACGACCCACTTGATGTCGCGGGTCCGCCTTACTTGCTTGACGGTGGTCACGACCGCTTCCTGGAACTTTTGTCTCAGCCAATGGTCAGTGGACAGTTCGTTCAGCCATATGGGCAGCCGGACGCTGACTTCCCGTACCGGGAATTCGTACAGCACCTCGCGCAAGACGCCCTTGACGTCCTCGACATCCATCCTCATGCAATCGAGAGGGATCACCGGTACTTGGTACTCTTCCGCAAGCTTGGCCGCGAGGTCCCGGGTTTCCTTGGCCCATGGTTTCACCGAGTTGAGGATCGCCACGAACGGCTTGCGAAGTTCTTGAAGTTCGTGAATAACCCGCTCCTCCGCAGGCAGGTAGTTATTCCTCGGGATCTCTGTGATCGTTCCGTCGGTCAGGATCACAAGGCCGATTGTGGAGTGGTCGGAGATGACCTTTCGTGTCCCGAACTCCGCTGCCTCTTCGAACGGGATTTCGTAGTCGAACCAGGGAGTGACCACCATGCGCGGCCCGGCGTCCTCCTCGTAGCCCAGGGCCCCTTCCACCGTGTACCCGACGCAGTCCACCAGCCTCACGCGAACCCTGACGTTGTCCTCTATAGAGACATCCACAGCCTCGCTCGGAACGAACTTGGGCTCAGTAGTCATTATGGTCTTTCCGGCGCCGCTCTGCGGTAACTCGTCCACAGAGCGCTGCTTGTCATAGATGTCCCGGATGTTCGGGATGACCAGGAGGTCCATGAACCGCTTGATAAAGGTGGACTTCCCGGTTCTCACCGGGCCGACCACCCCGACGTAGATGTCGCCGCCTGTCCTCGTGGCGATGTCCTGAAAGATATCGAAGCTTTCCATGCCGGCTCCCTCCCCCGGTACCGGGTCGCACCCGGCTTTCAGAATAATGTATATGACCGGCGGAGGCAATTATTACCCAGGCTCCAAAAAACGTGGCCAAACAGCCTTCTCGGCATTCCGCCGACACGTTTGACCACTGCCAGGTCCCGGGCTCTGGCGGGCCGGCACGCCCCCAGTAGTGCAGGACAGGCGTGGTTGCCTGTAACCCGCTCTCATCCTCGGGCCCGATGTTGCATGTTTGCCAGGATAAGTGCAAGCGCGTGGATGTCCATGGCGTTATGTTCGAGAATCGGGCGTATCAGTGCAGGGTTGCGGCTCTTCACGAAGTCGTGGTACACTTCGGGGATCATGTGGCTCGGGATGTCGCCATGGCGGTCGTAACCGAGTAAATGCGATGCCACTGTTACGAGCCTGCAGTCCGGAAGCATGCTTCTGTACAGGCGTCTTGCCAGCCGCAGGATATCCACGTGGAACTGGTCCATGGTGAAGCTAACGCCATGGTATGCCATGCGGTCGCGTATGTACGGCAGATCGAACCTGCGTCCATTGTAAGTTGCAATGACCCGCAACCTCTCCAACTCGCAGCGGACTGCACAAAGCACCGCGGCTTCCTCTTCATAAGAACGCGCAAGGAATTGCTTGAGAAGCATCGTGCCGTCATCGCGGCAAGCCATCACACCCACAAGGAACAAGGGTTGCGTGCTGTATAGACCTGTGGTCTCTATGTCAACGAATCCGATGTCAGTAGGCGAATAGAAACTCACAAGGTCGATTTCAGGCGCTCCGCATTGAACCAGCGCAGGAGCGTCTCTCCGCTCTATGGCGGCAATGACATCACAAGCTGCCCTGCCCCAGCGCCCATGTTTCGTCAGGCTAGCAAGGTCGTGACAGCCCTGACTCTTGAGCTTCTCCTCGGTTCTGGGCCCCACGCCGCGCAAAAGCTGGAGATTGCAGTAAAGTGCAGAGTGCCCCTCCTGGCTGGACACGGGAACCGGGGGAAACGTGCGCTCAGCGACGTAATAGTCTCCCTTGCCGAGAAGCTGCTCGGCTTGCGTGAACGATGCGCGTTCCACGGGAGTGATCCCCTCTTGCTACATAGCCTTGCACAACAATTCGCCATGCCCTAAGCCAACCCTTCCAAACCACTCATGCCCTCGAAGCCGGGTAAGTCTTCCAGCCTGAGCCGGGACAACCGGGAACCACGCAGCAGGGCCGGCCCGACCTTTGCCGGCACCGGCCCCATCAGGGAATGATCTCTCAAGGGAATGATCTCTCAACGGCCTCTTCATGTAGGTCTATTCAGAACTAGCGGTTAGATCTAGTGGAGTTCCACACCACAGTTCCCTCGGGGCTGGCGATGAATCTGATGCTTCTGCTTGAATTCCTCCGAGAACGTGCTGGAGAACTGTATCACGTAGCCAGAGTCGAGCGTGATGCGTATCTCCTCCCAGTATCCCGGATCCTGGGGCCCTACGTCGCTCGTGCGGAAATCCACGCCTACGATGACGTTCCCTACGATGTTTTGTCGGAACTCATCAATGTCGTCAATCAGATAGCAGGCCATAGCCATCCCTCCCTGCTTGGTCCGGCTTCGCATAGCCACCTCCGTCATCTCTGATAACATCTTATTGTCGCACTCAATCGCTGATGACGCGCACTCGGTACAGGATCTCGGCGTCTTTGCCCTTCGGCACTTTGACTTTGAACGCGGCGGTATTCGCGTCCAACTTCTGATACGAAATCGGGCTGGATATGGTCCATTCCCCGTAGAATCTCTCAATTACAGTGATCTCCACATCTTCATCCTTGTGGTTCCACAGCTTGATGCAGCAGGCCTCCTCATACGAATTCGTTCCTATCTTCTTGTAGTCTGTTATAGTTCGTTCGCCGACCAGGTCGAAGGCGTTTCCTACGTACAGCCTCACAGTCTCATCACGGGGAGTGTGCCCGATGGTGTCCTCTCCCACGAAGTCGAGGCTTTTATCGGACGAGGCTTTGTAGACTCGCACTTTGCCGGCTGGCAGCGGAACGCCAAGCCCCGTCTCGGCCTTGTTCTGAAGTTCAATAACCGTCTTGACCTGTCCGGTTTCCTTCTTGCCTGCGAATACCTGGTAACCGTAACGGGGAACCGGGTTCTCGAAGACGTACATCTTCTTGACGGGCACTCTAGGGGCCGAGAGAAGCTCTATCTGTTTCAACTGGTTGTTAGCCACTGTCGTTCGTCGCGTCAGCGTGTACGTGTGGTATTCGAAGAGGGGTCTTTCCTCGAACTGGCCGGGCGCCGGAGACGCCGCGACAGGCGTTGCTTTCACCAGAGTCTCGCGCCCGGTGGTACGTACTTCCCCGGCGACGAGCTTCAGGGAGGCGTCACGGTAGCTCGCCCCGCTGCTGTTATTGAGGGTAACCCACCCGTTGACGGCCGCGGATTTGTCCTTATCGTCGAGAACACAGATGTAGTCGGCGCGCCAATTCATTCCGCTTGTGAGGTAGTTCACCTCAACGACATGCTCCGAACCCGACTTTGCTTCCACGTACCAGACCAGCGTCGGGCGGATTATGAGGCCTTGAGGGAGCGCGGGTAGTTCTACGCTGCCCGGCGGGTCAAGCAAGATCTTCCCGTCCATTTCCACGGTGAGCCTGCCCTGCGGATCTACAGCGAGCAGGCGCGCAGGCCGAATCGCGCCGTCACAGTTGAAGTCGATGATCTTGCCCACGTATTTTTCCAGTAGCTTCTGCCTGCTTACAAGGTCATACTCGAAGTTCTGCTCGAGGAGCCTCAACTCACCGGGTGCGGTCAGCGAGGCGAAGCGCACAGAGGTAGGGTCGATGTTTTCTGCGACGTCAGAGAACCGCAGGATATTGAGGCCGGCAGAGAGCGAGAGAACGCGTTCATCCCGGACGAGCGCAAGACCGTTGTTGTAAACGGTAAGCGACACTTTTCTCTGCTGCTCCGGCCCTACCTCTATGGGTGTGGGCGCATTCTGCGCCAGGGCGCCTGTTGAGACAACAAGAGCGAGAATAAAGAGGGGCACCAACGGTAAAACGCGCCTTGTGGGAAGCATGGTCATCCCTCCTCGTACGCTTCAGGTACCCATGGGCCCTTAGCACTAATGGAAGCCTCTTTACGGCTGTGAGAGGTCGGCCGTCCGGGGACAATATCACCTGACGAGATCGGCTACGGTGGCCGCGTCGAGCCTTCTCACGACCTCCGTAACAAGCTTGACCGTGTGATGATAGTCGTCCCGGTTTATGAGGGACGCGTGACTATGAATGTACCTCGACGGCACACCAAGCACGATGGAGGGGACGCCGATGCCGTGCAGGTGGATCCTGCCAGTGTCCGCCGCCCCGCCTTCCATGAAGTCCATCTGGTACGGTATCCCGCAGGCCTTCGCGGTGTCGATAACAAGGTCTCGAAGCTTGATGTTGGGTATCAAGGAGCGGTCGTAAGCAAGAATCGCGGGCCCTCCTCCCATGCGCTCCTGCACCTTGTCTTTGTCATTGCCCGGTACGTCGTTTGCGATGCCAACCTCGAGCGCGAAGGCAACATCGGGATCCACCAGGTCGGTGCTTGTTTCGGCGCCGCGCAACCCTACTTCTTCCTGCACGGTACCTACGCCATAGACCGTGTTGGGGTGGTTGCCGTCTGCAAGGTTCTTCAGCACGTCGATGAAGAGCGCGCAGCCGATCCTGTCATCCCACGCCTTGGACATGTAGATCCTCTCGTTCCTGAGAATCTCAAAGCCGCTCGCGGGAACCACAGGGTCGCCAGGCCGTATGCCGAACTCGTTTATAGCTTGCTCGGAACTTGTGGCCCCGACGTCGATGAACATGTCTTTTTTCTCGACCACCTTTTTGCGTTCTTCCTCGGTGAGGAGATGCGGCGGCTTCGACCCGATGATCCCGGGCACATCCCCAGACGAGGTCTTGACCACCACTCTTTGCGCAAGGAGCACCTGGTCGAACCACCCTCCCAAAGGCACGAACCTCAGGAAGCCTTCCGGTGTCACCGACTTCACCATGAATCCGATCTCATCCATGTGACCCGCCAGCATTATCCTCGGCCGATCGCTCCTGCCTGAACGCCGGGCTATGATGCTACCGAGCCTATCCTGCTCGATGACAGCATACGCTTCCACATACTTTCGTATGATTCTGCGGACCTCGCTTTCATAGCCCGGAACTCCAGGCGCCTCTGAGAGTTCTTTCAACATCTTCGCCGTTGCGTCCATTGCCTGATCCTCCCTGCATACTTTGGTTGGCCGTCGGCCTCCGGAATCGGCGGGCGGGCTCGCCGCGCCTGCGGGCATGGGGTAACCCGGAATGAGCAGATGATACACCC
>JBFMGS010000068.1:4249-10121 GCA_040752635.1 Bacillota bacterium | reverse complement strand
ACAGTCTCTTCTGGTATTCACGCCCCTATCTGTTGCTTGTGGAGAAGGGAGAAGGAAAGCATCCTTGCCCGTCGAATGTATTCGCGGGTCGGAAGGAGGCTTCGATGTGGGACTACTAAACGTCATACGAGATGCAGTCTCAGAACATCTCGAGGAACTTGCTTTGGTTCTCGTCATTCTCCTGGGGGTTGCAACAGTGTTGTTCACCGTCCTCAACTGGCAAGTAAGCCGCCTGCTGCGCAGGTACAGGACCCTCGTGAGGGGGACCAGGGGTGAGAGCCTCGAAGGCGTGTTGGAAGAGTACAACGGACGCGTAAAGGATGTCGAACGGGACCTTGGAGATCTGAGGAGATCCGTGGAGGCCATGAACCTTGCTTCCCGGCGTCACCTTCAAGGCCTCGGCATTGTAAGATTCAACGCCTTTGAAAACACCGGGGGAAACCAGAGCTTCGCGATTGCACTGGTTGATGGAGAGGGTAATGGGGTGGTCTTTAGTAGCATATATGGACGCGACGAGACTAGAGTGTACGCAAAACCCGTCGAGCAGGGAGCATCACCCTTCACGCTATCGTCGGAGGAGCAAATGGCAGTAGACCGCGCTTTCCACGGAAAACGCTGAGCTTGTCCGGCCGGGGGTAAGAGACCGCTAGCGGCCTGGCGGCTGAGGGGATGGAATACACCCGGCGCGAGCACACTACTCACGAGGAGGATGCAAAAATCGGGCGGGGGTGACCAGGGGGCGGCAGGAAATCCGGCGCCGATGTCGAAATCCAGAGGTACCTTCTGGGTCCCGCTGTTCTCTTTGGTGAAGACTACCTCCCTCACTGTATTTGCGACCGGTCTCCATCGATGTCTTACTGGGCCGGCCGGCTGCCCTCGCCCTTGAGGGGTGGCCTGTTCCAGTGCGGTGGGAAAATAGTCCGACAGGCAACACTCTCTTCGGAAGGGGCGAACCATCGTGTGGCGCAAGGTCCTCAGGCGTAAATTCGCCAAGCGACGGCGAGGCGCGCTCACGATCATGGCGATACCCACCACAGACGGTTCCGTTAAGAGTATAAGCATACCTCTCTTGCTCATCTACATGGGTTCCTCAGTTGTTCTGGCGGTTGTCACCTTCCTGGTTCTGTCGTACTTCGGCATGACGGCGACCGTGGCGCGGTTTTACCACCAGCAGATTATCAAGGATGCTCACATCCAGCGGCTCACCAAGGATAACAGTGAGCTAGAGAAGCTCAACGAGGCCAACAAGAAGAAGCTCCAAGAGTTTGCAGAGAGGACAGCCCAGCTTGAGAAAGAGCTGCGACGCCTTGAGGCGACGAGTAAGGAGATCATGGGCATCATAAAAGGAAAGAAAGTCTCCACCTCCGGGACGTCCGTGGCAAGTAGGGGAAGTTACGAGAGAGGAACTGCGCCCGGGGGCGAGCGAGAGGAGGCTCCGGTCATCGCAGTAGCCGAGGGCGAGGATTCCCTTGCTGCTGGAACGGAAGCCAAGCTTGACGACATGGCAGAGGTTGTCGCCGACCTGGAAAGAGAGTTCTCCTCGCTTCAGAGATCGGCCATATCTTATCGCGACAGACTTGATCACACGCCATCAGGTTGGCCGGTGAGAGGGAGAGTTACGTCGAGCTTCGGGCGGCGACGACATCCGATTACAGGCCGGGTGCAGGCGCACGATGGCATCGACATTGCCGGCTCTCCGGGAACCCCGGTAAGGGCAACGGCCGATGGAGTCGTTCGTTTCAGTGGCACACGAGCGGGCTACGGGCGTGTGGTAGTTGTAGATCACGGGTACGGGTTCGAAACGGTATACGGTCACAATACCCGTAATGTGGTGAGCGCCGGGCAGCGAGTAAAGCGCGGTCAGGTAATCGCATATCTTGGGAGCACGGGGACTAGCACTGGGCCGCATGTCCACTACGAAGTGCGCGTATCGGGCAGGCCTGTCAACCCATGGTTGTACATGGACTAACATACCTGGTAGGACCTTGCGCCGATCAGGACACTCGTTCCAAGGCTGTTAGCCTCCCAGGCTCTCTGCCAGCACCGCCCGGTGCGGCTGATCGGGGGGACCGCCTGACCCCGCGGGCTGCTGGGAGACTAGAGCCACGCAACGATCCTCGCTCTATCTGCCTGAAAACGATGCAGTCACCCAGCCGCTAGCGGCAATCTGCGGGCCTTTCTCACGAGCTCCTTCACGATATCGGCGCGACTGCGCTCGCAGCGTATGCGAGCCCCGGCGTAGACTGAGTTAAGACCAAAGAAGAGGGACTTGGTACACGGTCCTTTGTTTGCACGAAGGGCGTTAGAAACGGGGACGACCTTGAGTCCCAGAACGGAGGTAGGGGTAGCCATGTTTGGTAAACGCCCGGAGGCGGTTCAACCAAAGAGAGTTGATACGATTATCGGCAAAGACACCCAGGTCACCGGCCGTCTTGTGGCGGCTGGCACCATCAGAATCGACGGCCGTGTGGAAGGCGAGATAGAGACGGACAGCGATGTCGTTGTGGGCGAGCCCGGGAGAGTTGTCGCCTCTATTCATGCCAGGAACGTGACAATAGCCGGTGAGGTTCAGGGGAATGTCCACGCCGAAGGCAGACTGGAGATCGTCCCTTCGGGGAAGCTATATGGAGATGTGAAGATCGCCGTCCTGGCAATAGAGGATGGTGCCATCTTTAAGGGCATGTGCGAAATGATCATGGAGGATGCACGGCCAAAGCTCCTGCCTGGTAAGACGGCTGCACCGGAAGTCCCGAAGGGTGAAGACCGGGGGGATGAGTGATGTTTTATGGTCTTCAAGGACCGAAGTCAAGCGGGTAAGCTCCTCGCCAAGGAGCTTCTTGACTACAAGGGAAAGGACGCACTGGTATTGGCGCTCCCGCGAGGCGGCGTTCCCGTGGGGGCGGAGATCGCCCGGGAGCTTTCCGCGGAACTGGACATCGTCATCCCGCGGAAAATAGGTGCACCGGGCGATCCGGAGCTTGCCATAGGAGCCGTCAGTGCGCGCGGGATGGTAATCGTCAACGAAGATCTCGTGCGTGCTCTTAGAGTGTCCGATGACTACATAGCTCGCGCAGTTGCTGAAGTCAGATGTGAGATCGATCGGCGTATGCGCCTGTACCGCGGAGACAGGCAAGCTCCGCGTGTCCACGGGAGAACGATAATCCTGGTGGACGACGGAGTGGCCACGGGTTATACCATGCTTGCAGCCATACGCGGCATCAGGGAGGAAGGACCAGGTCGCTTGGTAGTAGCAGTCCCGGTAGCGCCTCCCGATTCTGTGCGTAACCTAGAAAAGGCTGCGGACGAGTTCATTGTATTGGCGACCCCAATCCCTTTCTTCGCTGTGGGGCAGTTCTATGTCGCTTTCGAGCAGGTGTCTGACGCCGAGGTCCGGGAGATTCTCGAGACCTTCCACGATGGACGGCACGCTTCGGGTCGATTTTCAGGCGACACGGACTTGCCTCAAACCTGAATTCACAGAACGCGCTCGGAATCCGCGCAACGCGCTCGGGCAAGCGGCCCTCTATCACCCCCATCGTCCATGGCATTCAAAGACCCTCCCAGTCAAGTCCGCGTAAAGGAGATTGTTGGTTTCTCTGGGAGTCGGCGACTCGCGCTTTGCAGTAGGCACCTGCTCCTTAAAGGCAGCGGGCACCCATCCGCTAAGGCAACCTGAAAGCAACCTGCGCTGAAGTCTTGCCGCTTGCGCAGGACGGCCTCATCGTGGTTCTCCGAGGGTTTGGTCGTATCCGAGCGCTCGCTGTGTGTCCACCCGGCAGGCAGTCGCACCGCGATTGAAGTTACATCGCCATTGGGTCCTATCGGGTTGATCAAGGGAGAATAGTGCCACTCACCACGTGGGATGCTATGGGGCGAAAACGAGGTGATACGCGCGTGAAGGGCATCATCGCTGTCGCGGACACGCTCTCGGATTACCGCGATATGCTAGAGGAGCACGGCTACCAGGTAGTCGGTCTTGAGGAAGGGCTCGACATTGCGGACGCGGTGGTGGTTTCAGGGATTGATATGGACCAATCCGGCGTGTCGGCGATTAATACCGAAGCACCTGTGTTTGACGTGACCGGGAAAAACCCTGAGGAAGTGCTCCGTGACATCGAGGAACACCTTGAATTCACGTAGAGCCCGGGAGAACGCATGAGGCACGTCACTCATGTTTCGTGGCAGCAAACCGCTCCGCGAACCTGAGCGTTGAGGACGGGGCGAGGAACTCGCGTGTGCCGGCGGCGAGTGCCGTCGCTATCACCTCGGCCATTCTCATTACCAGACAAAGCCTTGTGTTTTGTAGAACCAGGTACTCCATGTACCCTCCTACATTGACGATCCCGGTCACGTGGATGTTTCCAACTGGGGGTAATGCTTTGCTCACGCCTGTTCCGGGCTTGAGCGGACCACGGCTTACACTAACTACGCCCACGTTTTCGAGCCTGCCGAGACAAGCGTCGATGGCAATGACGTAGGGATCTCCAAATGTGACGCGCGCCCTTTCCATAGCAACATGCAGGTTTGCTGCATGCACCGGAGCGTCGAGGGTTCCCCACACGCGAGCCTCATCGATGCCGAGGCTGATCAGGCGGGTCCCCGTTAAAGGCCCCAGGGCATCTCCTGTTGAGCGGTCCGTGCCAATACAGAAAAACAGCAAATGCTGTGCTGAAGGGTGCGACATGTCGCACGAAACCAACGAGTGAAGTGCCTCGGCAAGTACGTCAGGAGCCCTTAAGTCATCAACATGCGTGCGACATTGGATCTCACGGGCACCGTTACGAAACAGGCCCAACAAAGGGCCCTCCCTTCATGGCGAGTCTTCCCCGTGCCATGAAATGCAGCACGGCACGGTGTCACTTGCAGTATATGACGACTCCGACACGCATATTCCCTGCCTCAGGCGTTGTATTGGAAGACGGGTCCGGAGAGGTGCATGCGTGAAACGCCGGTCTCTCGCATATGAATTACGGGGCAGTGATGGAATTGCCATCAATGCGCGAGCACGGTCGCCGTTTACCAGGGACGCTGGCGCCCGCGTGAGCGAGCATTTGAGGCCTGGATACCGACCGTCAACTCCACCCGGACCTCACACAATGAGAGGTGGCCTGCACAGTCAGTAGTAAGTCTGTGCGCGGGGCAATAGAGTTTGCGCGCATCTCCCTGGACAGAAAGGAAGTGCACCTGTGCGACGCGGCATGGTTTTCAAGCTGGGCGCGACCTACGTCGGCGCGGTGGTGGGCGCCGGGTTTGCATCAGGCCAGGAGCACCTGCACTTTTTCGGACCGTTCTCGCCCGGTGGAGGGAAGGGGGTGTTGCTCGCGGGAGCTCTCTTCATCGTATTCGGGATGCTCCTTGCAGACCTTGTTTTCCGGCGTCAGACATCATCCCCGGAAGAGTTGTTCCGGTACATGTTCAGCCCGGCTGTCTGCGGCGTTCTTGACATGCTGCTTGTTGTGTTCGCGTTTTGCTCATTATCTATAATGCTCGCGGGGACCGGCGCGTTGGTCAGGGAGCACATGAGTCTGCCGCGGAACGTCGGCATTGCTGCGACCGGTCTGATAACGATGGGTGCGACTGTAAGCGGCGTTGGCGGATTGCTCTCCGTGAACGCCCTTATGAGCCCGGCGCTCGTGGTCGTGCCGCTGCTCATCGTCACGATGTCACTGGTCGCAAGGGCGCGCGGACTCCTTCGTCCGCCTGGGAGCCCAGGCCCGGACATCCTGCTTCAAAGCGCGCAACTCCCTCCCTGGCCTCTTGCCAGCATCCTGTATGTGTCGTATAACCTTCTCCTGGTCGTGGGAATCTTCGCGTCCGTGGGGAACGAGATGCAAGACGCAGCCACGGCCCGACGCGGAGGGCTCCTCGGCGG
>JBFMGS010000068.1:1515-4149 GCA_040752635.1 Bacillota bacterium | reverse complement strand
ATGTCCTGGTGAGCGTAGATCCGCAGTATGGCATCCACAGGCTGGTCAAACAAATGAAACGGCAGTCCTCACGACTCTTACGGCAGGAGTTCCCTAACTTGGGAAGGCGATTGCCAACGCTGTGGACCAATAGCTATTTCAGGGCCACCGTGGGAGGCGCACCCCTTGCCATCATCCGGCAATACATTGAGAACCAGAAGAACGTTTGAGAAGAGTCCCTCACTAGCCTGCTCCGCGCGGGCCGGACAGGAGATGCTTGGCCGGGTGCCGAACCGCTCCCGCGGCCCTTATCGTTCCAACTCAACTCCCCAACCTGGCATCCAGGTCTTGCAGCACGGGGGGCAAACAGGTGGAGAGAGACTCGGCGGGACCTCTTCCAACGCCGCTGCAGCAAGCTTGGGATACGGAGGCAGGAAACTTGACCGGAGAAACACTTCAGAGTGTGGACTCATCTGCTTTCACCGGCGGAGCCCAATTCCGAGAGTTGGTTTCAGCAGAGGATAGGATGCGGGAAGGCTGTGCGCTTCTCGGGCGTGGGCGGCTTGACGAAGCGCTAGCGGCGTTTGAGGCAGTTATAGCGCTTGAGCCTGACAACGCGCGGGCCCATAACAAACGAGGGGTTGCGCTCGCGGAGAAAGGTATGCTCGACGAGGCGAAGCTGGAGTTTGAGAGAGCCCTCGCCCTCGACCCGAAGTACGCCTCTGCCATGAGCAACCTCGGCAACGTATTCAAGGAAAAGAACATGCTTGACAAGGCAGTGGAATCCTATAGAATGGCGTTGACTATCGATCCGGATCATGCAACGGCCCATCACAACCTCGGCGTGGTCTACAAACAGATGGGTATGATCGATCGGGCGGTCGCTCACCTTAAGCAAGCGCAGAGGCTTGATCTCCGCCGCAACACTGCCGCGGAGAAGCCCATGCCGGCTCGGGTAGGGCACTACCTGTGGATTGTAGCTGCGGTTCTTGTCGTGACGTATTTCTTGATTCTCAGGAGGTGACGACATGATGGCTCTCGCCCGGTTCTTCAAGAATCAGCCTGGCATCCACCTTCTGGCCGCCGTCCTGTCCGTCTTGTCGTTCACCTTTCTGTTTATGCTGGTGGGCCAACGGGCCGGTGAGGCACGGTCGGCTCCCCTGAGGATCCTTCAGGGCGTTCGAGCAGGCGGCGTGCAGTTAGGCGGGATGACGGCCGAGCAGGCCGAGCAGGCACTGGAGAGCTTAGTGGCGACCGTCATCATGCAGCCTGTCGTGCTTGTCCACGAACAGGACTCGTGGCTGCTTGACCCCAGAGATATCGGCCTTCGTGCCTGCATCCGCGAGACTGTGACAAGAGCCCTTGCCGTCGGCCGCACTGGCTCCTGGCTCACCAGGTGGAGGGAAAGGCGCATAGTTGCGGAACAGGGCCGGGATATCCCATTCGTGCTCACCGTGGACGAGAACCGGTTCAGGGACTACGTGTTTGAACTGGCGAGCGAGATCGACTTGCCCGCGGAGAACGCCGGGCTTGTAATAAACGACGACGGCACAGTCAGCATCAGGCGTGCGATCACAGGCCGCCGCCTTGAGGCTGCCGATCTCGGTCACCGCATCAGGCAAGTGCTCATTCAGCGCCAGGATAGGGTGGTTGTCCTTGGCGTCCAGGCTGTTATGCCTTCCGTTTCAACGGAGCAGGTAGAGGCAATGGGCATTAAACGGTGCATCGCGTCGTATAGCACAAAGTTTGATCCGCGAAACGAGGCGAGAGCACACAACATTCGGGCTGCCGCTCAGGCGATCAACGGCACACTCGTGGCGCCTGGTGAGGTCTTCTCGTTCAACGCTGCGGTAGGGCCGCGAAACGAGGAAGCGGGCTACCAGGAAGCGCCGGTAGTCATCGAGGACGATCTCGTCCCGGGAGTTGGCGGCGGTATATGTCAGGTCTCGTCCACGCTGTATAATGCGGTTCTCCTCGCAAACCTGCGTATCGTTGCGCGCGCAAACCACTCTGTGGCCCCTGCTTACGTGCCCGTCGGACGGGATGCTACCGTGGCCTACGATTATATTGATTTCCGTTTCCGCAACGACGGCCCGGGTTACGTCATGCTGACATCGCACGCCAGTGCGGGCACTGCTGTGGTGAAGGTGTACGGAGATGCGCCGCAGGACCGAGAGGTGCTCATCTCCACCGAGATCCAGGAGAAGATCCCGCCTGGAGTTATCAGAAAAGAAGACATGTCCCTTTTGCCTGGCGAGGAGATTGTCGATGACGAAGGGTCCTGGGGATACGCCGTAAACGTTTATCGAATCGTCAAGACAGGCGGTGTGGAAACAAAGAAAGAGCTCCTCTCGAGGGATCGTTACCGGCCAAGAGCGAAGCGAGTCAGGGTCGGGCCGGGTCAACCCAGGGCGCCGGATGCTCAGGGTAAGACCACCGACACGCGACCGCGGCTATAGCCTTGGCGTTCCGGTGGTCTGGGGGTGGAACTTTGGGCGAAGGCAAATTCGACCCTGAGCTCGTGCGGGCCTTCAAGTTCTACGGCACGATCAGTTTCGACATCGCAGGATCGATGGCGCTCGGGTTCATCGCTGGGCATGCCCTCGACAAGAGGCTCGGGACGCGTCCGTGGCTCGCGATCACCGGTTTTCTTCT
>JBFMGS010000068.1:0-1415 GCA_040752635.1 Bacillota bacterium | reverse complement strand
CTGTGGCGGCTTGTGGAGGAGAACGTGCCGCCTCGCGCCCGAGGCTGCTTCCCGGTGATCGCGACGTTGTTCTTGTTCATCCTGGTGTCTAACCTTATCGGCGTTGTGCCCGGGATGAAATCGCCCACAGCGGACGTAAATGTGACGCTGGCGCTTGCCGCGGTCGTGGTCGGCCTGACGGTTTATGCCGGCGCGTCGGTAAAAGGGATCACAGGGTACCTGGTGGGCTTCGTGAAACCGAACCCCTTGTTTCTTCCCCTGAACCTCATCGAGCTGTGCACACGCGCTGTGACGTTGGCGTTGCGTCTTTTCGGGAACATTTTCGCAGGAGACGTGCTCGTCATCATCCTGGGTAAGCTCGTGGCCTATGCAATCCCTACCGTGGGCCAGGCGTTCCACGTGTTTGTAGGGGTGCTGCAGGCCTACCTCTTTGTGATGTTGTCCATTGCGTACGTAACAGTGGCAGCAGAGGAGTAATCGGATCGTCTGTTGTAAAGGAGAGGAGTTACCATGGCTGAGGTTATGCTTCTCAAAATCATCTCGATCGCAGCTATCTGTGTCATCGTGTGCGTTGCCGCGCTTGTCGCAGGGCTCGGGGACGCGCATGTAGCCGCAAAGGCGGTTGACGGCATCGCCCGCCAGCCGGAGGCCAAGACCTCGATCTTCTCAACGATGCTGATAGGTATCGGCCTTGTGGAGGCGACGCCGATTATCGCACTGGTGGTGGCGCTGATCCTCCTCTACGCCAATCCCTTCCTGGGATAGCTTTTGTGGGCCTGGGTCGCCTGGCTAAGTCGCCGCACAGGAGGCCTATCATGTTCGACGCACGAGGGCCGTCGTGTTCGACTGGCACTTGGTAATCGGCACTTCCCAGACGGTCATTTACCGACGCTTGGCCCCGCGGTATTGCCATAGGCTGGATGGACATGGCGGGGGATCGGAAAGAGATGACGGTTTCGCGTGCGAGAGCCGGGGCCCGGAAAGGGGAGTATGTCTTGATTCAGATTGACATGACGTTCGTAGCAAGCATAATCAATTTCTTGCTTCTCACCGTGCTTCTCACGTTCTTCCTCTACAGGCCGGTCCGTAAGTTCATGGTTGACCGGCAGGTGCGGATAAAGCAGGCACTTGAGGAGGCAGCACGTAACCGGGCGGAGAGCGCAAAGATGAGACAAGAGTATGAAGCGCGCCTTGCCCAGGCCAGCCGGGAGGCTATCGATATCATTGAAAAGGCCACTGTGCAGGGAGAAAGGGCCGCCGCCGAGATTCTCGGCGGTGCGCGCAAGGAAGCGAAAGCCCTCCTGGAGCAGGCCAGCATCGAAGCGAGCCGTGAACGCGCCGCGGCTTTTGAAGCGATGCGCGACCAGATTGTAGATCTCGTGATCTCGGTTGCTGCCAAGGTTACCGAGAAAAAC
>JBFMGS010000067.1:0-10228 GCA_040752635.1 Bacillota bacterium | reverse complement strand
GGAAGCTGCCCAATATGCCCGAACGGGTCAGGGACATACCCGACGTTCATAACCCGGCCGAACTTGCGGGCTACCTTGCGACCCACGAGGAGGTTCCGAACCATTGCCTCCTCGGTTGACAGAAACTCGTCAGGCAGGACGTACCACGGCCCCACAAGGAGTCGTCCTTCGCGGATGAGGCGTCGCAGCCGGTCTTCGTTTTCAGGGCGCACCTCCAGGTAGTCCTCGAGGACCACTGACTGCCCGTCGAGAGTGAAGCACTTGAACCTGTCATCATGTTCGAGCAGGTCTACCACGTAATCGATCAGAGCCACGAGTCTCGCCCTAAACTGCTGGAACGGCATGTACCATTCGCGGTCCCAGTGGGTATGAGATACTATCACTGCTTCCACAGTCTTCACCGCCAATCCTGACATAGATGCTCACGACTTCGGTCGCGGGGAGGGAGTACCACGCTTTTCAGCCTTGGCATGGCAGAACAGAGGGCGTCAACTCTATGTAAATCGGGTTCGAAGCCGCTACAAGGTTCGGACCGGGCAGGTAGCGCTTTGAGCTTCCGATAACCTCGCAGCGGTACCAGGCTTCACCCTTGACGACATCCCCAAAGTCAGCGTATCCGCCCCCGTCGAGCGGCATCGTACAAAGCGATCGCACGCCCCTCTCCCGGGTGCCCTCGACGATTCGGACCGACAGGTCCCGGATCGACAGCCCGTTTGCCCCGCATTTTCCTTCCGGGTGCAACTTCACCGCAAACACCAGACTATCGCCTCGACGCGCCTGCACGTGGTCACCAGGAAGGTAGCGCGTCTCGCAGCCTCCGGTCCTCAGCGAGAAATCCAGAACCGGCCCTGAGCTCATGAATACTCTGCCGGCCTTCAGGCCCTCCATTATCCCGGCTTGCGAAAGCGAGCGCGCCCACACGTAGGTGTCTGCTGTCTCTCTCCGGAAAAGCTCCTCGCGCTTGTGCACATCACGCGCTGCGACACCAGTTACGCGGTGACCCCGGCAGAGCATCTCATCCCACCAGCGCAGGGCGAGGACATTCCAGATGATACGGGATGACCACGGTCCCGACCACACTTCCATCAGGTCTACAACACTCAAATCGGTGTTCTCATACTCCCACTCGCACCCCGCGCAAACAGGATATCCTATGCTGAACGGGTGCGCTATGGAGAGGATCCCGCCCTGACGATGAACCTCCGCAGCCTGCCAGCTCAGCCCCCCGTCTTTAGAGGCGTCATGCCAGGGGACGAACCCCGACACCCCGATGGCAACAGCATGGCCATAGAAAGTGGTAAGCTCCATCCCCGGGATCACCAGGGGTCGCCCGTTCGACGCTTGAGGGGTAGTCCTGCAGGTCCGGCCAAGCGCGTCGAGCATGCTCAGCGCGCTTACAGTGTTATGGTCAGTGACTGCGATGAAGTCGAGCCCTGCTTCGGCTGCTGCGGCCACAAGCTCATCCGGCGAAAGCGTCCCGTCGCTGTGGTTCGTGTGGGCGTGGAGTTCGCCCCGGTACCAAGAGCCACCAGACACCACGCACTGGACTTCCAACTCATACGTGCAGGCGTCCGTCACCACAGCATGGCACTCCAGGATCACGGTCCACTCGCCCGGACGGATGGCGCCTGCCACGAACCCACGGGTGGCCTCCACCTCGCCGATGCTTGCCCACTCTGCGAAGTGCTGCGGGGAATCCCAGCGGCCGCGAAAAGCTCCTGCTGAGTCGAAGACCGCGAGGTTGAGAAGGTTGGAGAGCGGCTGGATGCGCGCAATGGCCTCGTCCACGAACCGCTCATAGTAAGCGAGAAGCGTAGGATCGCCTGCGCGCTCCGCCTTCTCACGGTACCGCGCTATCTCCCGATCCCACCGCTCACGGAACTCCTGAACGCCGAGGGGCTTGCCCTCCTCCTCGTGCCGCGGATTGTATGAAAGTTTCACCATGACCTCCCGGGCGCCGGGCGGAACGAAGAACTTGAGCCGGCGGCAACTGCGGGAGTCATCCCGCGTGAGCGTCCCGGAGAAAAGGCGCGGATATCCCTTGTCGGTCTCCATGTTGAGAGTTCACCATCCTAATGTCGGGTTGCGGTTCCCGGTTCTGCTTCAATGACCGCGGGGAAGTAGGAGCCTGCCTGGCAACGCTCAATAGAGCCGAGCGCCCGAGCTCTCAAAGAGGCGTACGCGCTTTGTATTCGGCACGAGCCGCACCGCAAGCCCCGGCGTGAGGTCCATGTCCTCGAAGGTCTTCACCTTCACGGTGCCTGCGCGCGTCTTCACGCTGACGAGCGTCTCGTAGCCGAGCGGTTCCACCACGAAGACCTCGCCGGCGATGCCTTCCCCTTCTGCTCCCACAAAAAGACCGATATCCTCAGGGCGTATCCCAAGAACCACCTCGGTTCCTGGCGACAGACGATCGAGGCCGGCCTGACCATCCGACAGGACAACGCACGAACCGTCTATCTCCACGGCGGGCCTTCCGGACACCGGTGCATATGTGCTGCGGAGCAGGTTCATCGGCGGGTTCCCCAGGAACTCGGCAACGAACGTGTTGGTAGGGTGCCTGTATACCTCGAGCGGCGGACCGACCTGGACGACCCTTCCCTTCTCCATGACGGCTATCCGGTCTGACATGGCCATGGCCTCCGACTGGTCGTGAGTTACGTAAACCGTCGTAATCCCGAGAGTCTGCTGTAAGTGCTTGAGAAAGGTTCTGGCGTCGGTCCGAAGTTTGGCGTCAAGGTTCGAGAGCGGCTCGTCGAAGAGGAACACGTTGGGCTCATGTATGATGGCCCGTGCCAGGGCAGCCCTCTGTTGCTGTCCGCCGCTTATCTCGGCGGGCCGCCGGTGGATGAGGTCCGAGATGGCCAGGTTGCGTGCAACCTCGAGGGTGCGAGCCTCAATATCCTTTCGAGACTTGTTGCGGATTCGCAAAGGGTAGCCGATGTTCTCCGCCACCGTCATGTGAGGATACAGAGCGTAGTTTTGAAAGACCATCGCTATGTTGCGCGCCTTGGGCGGAAGCTCGGTTACGTCTCGGTCGCCTATGAATATCCTCCCCGAGGTCGGCCGCTCGAGTCCGGCTATCATCCTGAGTGTGGTGGTCTTGCCGCAACCCGACGGGCCGAGCAGCGTAAAGAACTCGCCGTCAGCGATGGTGATTGTCACGTCAGTAACAGCATCCACTTTATCGAAGCTCTTGGACACGCTTACGAGGCGCACCTCTGCCATGAAGACTCCTCCCAGATCTAGCTCTTTATGCCACCGTAGAACCTGAACCCGAACTTTCTGTTGACGATGATGTATAGCGCCACCACCGGGATGGTATAGATCAAGGAATACGCTGCGATGAGCCCGAGGATCGGAATGCCCACCTCGTTGAAGAAGGAGTATATGGCTACCGACGCGGGCGCCTTCGACGGGGAGCGCAGCAGGATGAAGGGCACAAGGAAGTTGCTCCACGTGCTCACGAATATGAGCACTGCGATGACTGCCATCCCCGGCCTACATAGCGGAAATGCGATATTCAGCAGCACCTGCCCCGGGCTGCTTCCGTCCACGAGGGCAGCCTCCTCGTAGGCTCGCGGGATCGAGTCAACAAAGTCCTTCATGATGAACATGTTCGTGGGCAGAAGCCCCCCGACATAAACAAGTATCAAGCCTGCGTGCGAGTCCAGGAGCCCGAGCCTCTGCATAAGCACGTACAGCGGCACCATGGCAGACACTCCCGACACCACGCTCGAAAGCAAGATCAGAACGTAGAGGATAGTGTCCCGTCCGCGAAACGCGGCTCTGGAGAAGGCATAGGCAGCCATTGTGGCTGTTGCCGTGGCAATGAGCATGGTTGCGGTTGATTGCATGAGGCTGTTCTTAAGGCCCGTCACAGCCGACGGGTTCTTGAACACCCCGTAGAGATTCTGAAGCGTCGGCTTTGGAAGGCTCAGCCCCAGCGTTGGCTTGGCGTTGAACGGCGCTGTAACGAGCCACAGAATCGGGAGGGCGAACGCCGCAGCGAGTGCTACGAGAGCTATCAGAGAAAGCACCCTTCTCATGTCTATGCCCTCCTTGCCCGCGCCAACCTCATGTACACCGTGGCCAGGGTCAGGTTTATGAGCAGTATGAGTGTGGAGATGGCGCTTCCGTATCCGAGTTTGAAGTACTTGAATGCATTCCGATAAGTGTAGATCGAAAGGAGCTCCGTCTTGAAGGCCGGGCCGCCCCCGGTAAGAAGGAACGGGCTGAATACGTTGAACGTCCAGATGGTTACGAGAATCGCGCAGGTCACCAGGTGAGGCCGGATGAGCGGCAGGATGATGTCGCGGAACTTCCTCCATGGAGAGGCCCCTATGACCTCGGCGGTCTCGATATAGGACGGCGGGATGGTCTGGAGCGCAGCCCCGAGCAGGAGCATGGAGAAAGCAGTCCCCCTCCAGGTGTTGAAGAGTATGATTGAGAACACCGGGTGCTCGAAGAACCAGTTGAGGTGCCTGAGTCCCACGGCAGCGCGAAGGGAGTTGAGGAGGCCGAAGTCGTAATCTAGAAAGGCAACCCACAGGTAAGCCACGACAACCTCAGGTATTATCCACGCCAGTATTACTACGCCCGACACTATGTCCTTGAGTACGCCCTTCCTGTTGTGCAGCAGAAGAGCGAGCGTAAGTCCAAGTACCATCTGTCCGACGATGGCCGACCCGAACACAAACCGGACGGTGATCCAGAGCGAATTGCGGAAAAATGGGTCCCGCAGGATGGCTGCGAAATTCGCAAACCCCACCACTTTCGGCTCTATGGCTGCCCGGCCCGTGAGGGTTAGATTCGTAAGGCCGATATATATGGCCCATATGGCCGGAAAGGCGAGGAACACTCCCACGAAGACCAGAGCCGGCAGCATGAACGTTGTGGCTACCTTGCGCGAGATGATCGGGTTATCGCACCGCACCCCGTGGCGCCTCCTTCACATAATTGCTTCTTCATGCCAGGCGACGGCCCCGCCGGCCGCCGCCTGGCTCCGCATGAATAGACTCTACATGAACAGGCGACGCCTACTTCTGCACCTCTACGTTAGCTTCGCCCGCAAGCTCCGTGACGGCCTTGGCGTAGGCGTCGAGGGCCTGCTCCGGGGTCATCTGCGCGGTCACCACGCGCTCCGTCAGAAGCTGAATCTGGTACGACACCTCTGCATAGGCCGGCTGGCCCGGGCGATAGGTCGTGTACGGGACCAGCTTGTTCGTGGCCTCGGCGATGAAGGGATTGGCCTTGATCTCCGGCATTTCGGCCATATCCTTCCTCGCAGGAATTCCGGGCTTCAGCTTCCAGTAGTCGAGGCGCGCCTGCGCCGAGTTGAGCTTCGCAAAGAGCTTGAATGCGAGATCCGGGCGCTTAGTGTTGGGGTTGATGACCCACCCGGTGCCGCCCGAGACGGACGCGATCGGAGGAGCGCCGGGCTTTCCGCTGCCCGGGAACGCAGCCCAGCCGATTCTGGTGTCGCGATCCGGGATTGCCCACGCTCCGTTGGGCGCGATAACAGATGTCCACATCCAGGTGCCTTCGACGTACATGGCGGTTTTCTCGGCCGAGAAGAGCGCAAACGACTTCTCACGCGCCTTGGGCGAGACCTGAAGCATCGCGTCGCCCAGCTTCTCGTCTACGTATATCGTTTTATACAGGTTGAGGGCGTCGAGGAACGCCGGGCTCCTTACGATCCACTTGCCCGTGTTCCAGTTGTAGATCCACCCGCCTGCAGCCCGAAGGGCCATGTAGAATCCTTGCATGCTCGTGGCTTCACCCATCTCCACGCCGGCGTTGAGCTGGATGGGCGTCACCCCGGGGAGCTTCTGCTTAATGGTCCGGCAAGTCTGGAGAAGCTCATCCCAGTTCTTGGGCTGCCACGGCACGGGGATACCCGCCTTCTTGAAGAGTTCCTTGTTGTAGTATATCATGCGGACGTCTGTGCCGCCCATAACGAGGTAAGTCTTACCTTTGTAGGTCCCCATAGCTTTCATGGAGTCGAAGTATTGGTTCCAGTCCGGCCAGGTCTTGAGATAATCATCAAGAGGCATCAGGAACTTGGCCTCAGCAAATTCGGGCACCCAGAAGTGGTCAAATGCTATTACATCTGGCCCGCCCCCGCCCTTGATGTCCAGGGCAAGCCTTGCCTTGTAATCCTCATCGCGGATCCCCTGGGGCACAAACTCGACGCGCACGTCCTGCCCCTGAGCTTTCATCTCTTTTTCGAACTCAGGAATGATCTTCTCAATCCACTCGGCGTCCTGCGTGTTCTTGCCACCCTTCACGGCGTTGGCGATAATCTGCAAGGTGACGGGGGCCGCCTCTGCTGTTGAGAGGGCGAACAGCAGCACCATAATGGCGATGAGTGAAATCCTCCGAGCCCACGAGGCTTTCATTTTGGACATCCTCCTTTTATTGAGTGGGTTTTTGGATGTTACTCTCGAGGAAATGCTCAAGCTACACACTCATATACCTACACGCCTATATACGTCTACATGCCTACCCACACCCACATGCCTGCGTCACCGAAACCATCCCGCGACATCCCACGCTCCTCGCAGCTTGCATTGCAAACGCATTCTCGCCTCCCTTCCGATAGGATCGAACCACAACCCTTCCGTTGGGCTGGCGTGGTCAGGCCTCCGACGACACCCGGTATCCGGGTCCGTTCGAAAGCTCCGGAACGTACCTCTGCGGATTCTCGAAGAACCGCTCGATCACGAGAACCGCTGCACCCCTTGCAACAGCGTCTTCGGAATGGCGCGACAGGATGGTCTTGGTCTTATCGGCGAAAAGGGGATGCGTCCGGGCGGCTAGCGCCCTTGAGAGCGGCTCCATCAATGAGTCGCTCAGCTTTGCCATGGGGCCGCCAATGACCACCGCTTCAGGGTTGAAGGTATTTACGAGGTTCGTCACGGCGATAGCGAGGTACTCCGACATCTCGCGGACCTTATCTATAACCACGGCATCGCCCCGTAGCGCCCGCTCGCACACCTGGTCGAGCGTGGGAAGACCGTCGCCCCCCCGGCCCGCCTTTACGTCCTCCTCCAGGACCTGTGAGAGGAGGCGGGGCACCGAGACCAGGGTCTCCAGGCACCCGCGGCTTCCGCAGAGGCACCTCGGCCCGTTCGGGTCTATGCTCATGTGGCCGATCTCTCCGGCAATCCCGTGCGTGCCGCGATAGATGTTGCCGCCGATGACGATGCCGCAGCCGACGCCGTTCCCGACCAGTATGAACAGGAAGTCCTTGAACTCGGAGGCCTCGCCGTACCATTTTTGGTAAAGGGCTGCGGCGTTTGCATCGTTATCGAGATAGACGGGGACGTTGAACTCCTTCTGGATAAGCTCTTTCAATCTGACAGTCTTCCAGCCCACCACCTGTCCGTCAGACACGATCATGCGCTGAATGTGGCTCAGGGGAAGTGGGTATCCGATGCCGATCCCGGCGATCCGCGAGGGGTCCACCCCAGAATCGCGGATGACGTCGGTAACGTACTTGATGACGCGCTCCGGATAACCTGCATCCTGGTCCTCGAAGGAGATGCGCCGGGACATCCTGCGGTGGACTTCCCCCACGAGGTCTGTAATTATAAGGTCAACGTGGTTACGGGAGAGGTCTATGCCCATGATCCACATCGCCTCGCGGTTGATGTCGAGCAGGATGGGCTTGCGACCAAGGGTGGCTTCGCCCTTGGCGGTCTCCTTGACGAGTTCATGGCGGATGAGACCGTCCACGATGTCGGTTACCACGGGTTTGCTCAACTTGCTGAGCCTCGCCAGCTCCGCTCGTGAGGTCGGACCCATGTCGCGTATCAAGCGAAGTATAAGCGATCTGTTGTGATCCCGCGTCGCTTGAGGATTATGACCGCGTTCCACCACTCCGACACGTCCCTTCTGACCGCTCTATTAGAAAACGTCTGACTTCTACGGAGCCGTAGAGTCTCCTCGACTTGGGATCCCCACCTTCCTGCCGATCCGCCAACTACCGATGTTTCTCGATATGGTTAGTTAGCCTACCTAACTAATTCTATATTACGCCACGCCTCCTGAAATTCCTTCTTCCCCTTGCGAAAAAAGTGCGTGCTGCCCCGCGACCATGAATGAACTGATTGGGCACTACGCAGTGCCCGCTGGCCAGGTGAATAATAACCTGCATTCGTGCTTGTGTCTGCAGATCGTGAGCACGCGCCTGGCACTTGCAAGCAAGCTAATTCGGGAGCAACCTAAAGAGGAAAGTGCCAGGTTCTGGCGTATACAAGATGCATCAGTTGACAATAAAGGGAGGCACCTGCCCTTGCCGGGTATTACTGATGTCTCCGGGGTGCTTGTCGGACATGCGCAGGACGATGCAGCCCTGACGGGGTGTACTGTGGTTTTGACTATGGGAGGCGCAGTCGCCGGAGTGGATGTGCGCGGCTCCGCACCGGGAACGCGCGAGACCGACCTGATGCGGCCGTGCAACCTCGTGGAAAGGGTCCACGCTGTGGTTTTGACGGGTGGCAGCGCGTACGGGCTTGATGCCGCCTGCGGTGTGATGCAGTTCCTTGAAGGACGGGGAGTTGGGTTCAACACCGGCTTCGGGGTTGTCCCGATTGTCGGCGCAGCCGTCATCTTCGACCTGGCGGTGGGCGACCCTAAGGTCCGTCCGGACCGACAGATGGGATACGCCGCGTGCGCTTCAGCTTCAGCGGATCCATGCCGGGAAGGCAACGTCGGCGCCGGGCTCGGTGCGACTGTCGGCAAGATGTGCGGACCGGCGTACGCCATGAAGGGCGGCCTGGGCACCTGGGCCGTGAGTCTTCCTGGCCGGGAAGGCGGCGACCTCATAGTGGTCGGAGCCATCGTCGTAGTCAATGCAGTTGGAGATGTAGTGGACCCTGATTCGGGGAGGGTAATCGCCGGCGCCTACGACATAAAAGCGCGCAAGTTCGTGCGCTCCGCCGCTGAACCAGACGGCATCCTTACAGAGCCCGGCTCCCCCGGCTCCCTGGGGTCCGTCGGGTTCGCCTGGAACACCACCCTCGCGGTCGTCGCCACGAATGCACGCCTCGACAAGGAGGGGGCTAACAAGGTGGCGCAGATGGCCCACGATGGCTTCGCTCGCGTAATTCGCCCTGTTCATACAATGTACGATGGAGACACGGTGTTTGCGCTTTCCACCGGAGACAAGGCCTTCACAGGAGATAAGGCCGCAGACATCACAGCCCTCGGTGCCGCGGCCGCCGACGCTGTGGCTGTAGCTATCGTTCGTGCTGTGAAGGCCGCGACTGCAGCAGGCGGCGTTCCTGCAGTAAGGGATATTACGAACGCCGGTGCAGGCTGCGAGAATTAGAACGGTCGTATGTTGCATAGAGATGTTACCGGTTCCTAACGCAGGATTCTCGGCAGTTTGCACGAAGTGTGGTATAGTGAGGGAAAGGGCGCAATGGGAAAGAAGGTGGTGAGACCAGCCGAACGGAAAAACGAAGTCTGTACCTCTCTGTTGTGTATCTGTGTGTAACGACTGTTTGGATTGTTTGGACTGCCTGTTCCACCATTCAGGGCGCAAGACCTGGATCTTAACGACCGGGAATTTGCGTCGGAGCAAGCGCGGTCCACGCGAAACCGAGAAGAGTCGTCCGGCACCCGAATGGGGCTGGAACGGAGGTGTCAATCGATGAAATTGAATACCAGGCAGATCGCCGTATCCGGGCTGTTAGTGGCCCTCACGCTAGTCATGGGTGCGACGGGGATTGGATTCATCCCGGTGCCCACCCCAGCCGGAGCCGCAACTCTCATGCACCTTCCAGTGGAACTTGCAGGAATGCTCGAAGGCCCTCTTGTCGGATCGTTCGTAGGGCTCATATTCGGGCTGTTCACCCTTCGCTTTCTCGGAGACCCGCGGGTCGTTATCCCTGCGCGGCTTCTAATCGGCGTCGTGGCATATCTCGTGTACAAAGTGTGCGGCAAGAGGGCGTGGGGCATCCCGCTCGCAGCCGCCGCCGGAAGCGCAACCAATACCGTGGGTACCCTGGGCCTTGCGGTTCTCTTCGGCTACATACCCTTTGGAGGCAAGGAGGGGGCGCTCGCCATCGCGCTTCTTCACGGGGTGCCCGAAGCTATTGTCGCCGCAGTTGTCATTACACCTATCGTCCTGGCGGTAACTGGCATCCAGCGCCGTAAGACCGCGTCCTTGCCCACGACGGCACGAAAGCCCGATTAATAAGCAGCACCTCGGGGCTAA
>JBFMGS010000066.1:1458-10285 GCA_040752635.1 Bacillota bacterium | reverse complement strand
TGACAACATCGTCCGCCTCGAAGTGGTTGTGGTTTCTAAAGACTTCCTCAAGTATCAGCCGCCGCTCGCGGGTGAACTTCAGCCCCGCCGCCTGCAGAAAGTCTCTGAACGTCCTCTGTTCGGCTGGCTCCATCTCAGCTCACCCCACCTGCTCGTCCTTCATAGCAATTGCGACTCAGTCTCATCTACCACTAGTGTAATCCCGCTGTCCGCATCTGTCAACATGCTCTTCTAGAAGGTGCTTCCGTAAATGGACAGCAAGGGTCGGCACAAATAAACGCGCAGAGGACCTGACTGGCGCCAGGCCTTTCAGGCTGGCCCGCCACTCTAGGGCGTGACGTTGCGGCTGGTGCTTTGGTATACCGATGTAGCAGGGACCATCGTAAAACGCCTGAGAGGTCACGTGCTCGCCGTCTACTTACCTGTCAACTTCGGATGGCTAACACTGGTGGACACAGCTTGGCTCTTGGTCAGCACCATCAGGGGTCTTGCTCCGACGGAGGGGCATATCGGAACACGAGCCAGGCCCTGATGTCGGCAAGACTCAGCACCCGTGCACTTCACGGTATCACTGACTGAGCCTGCAACGCACCCCCGCTCGATGCTGCGTGCAGAAACTCGGTACAGCAGAAGGCATCCCCCATGGGATGCCTCAAACCCCCGTTTCCATTACCCAACGGCGGAGAAAGCAGCAGCCTTGGAAATGGTGTGTGACACACGCAGTCTCACGGCAACGGCGCTCACTATCCAAGTGTTTTGTCTACTTCGACAGGAGCGGCGACGGGTATCGTCCAGTATGTGCCTCCTGCTAGTAAGGGTAACGATTGCTGCTCCGACCGTGACAGGTTCTTCACGACGAGCTTCTATGAAGCCCAAACACGCCAGGACCTCACGAAGCAAACCCGCAACCAAGCCTCATGTAGCTGGTGCGCCTGGCAGGAATCGAACCTGCGGCCCACTGCTTAGAAGGCAGTTGCTCTATCCCCTGAGCTACAGGCGCACAACATCTTCTTCGAGATTCGCTCATATCGAGCGTGGCTGCGTCACTGCGGCGAACCGCGCCGCGCGCCTCGCGCCATCGTTATGTTACCATATCCCCCGTATGCTTGCAAGTCCCGCAAGCCTGCTGTTGTGGGATATAATGTCAGTTTTGCCGGGAAACCAGAACTATCGCCGCATCTGGGCCCAAGCCCTCAAGCCGTAGGCGTCCATCGATGACGCGGTACACCTGCCCGGTTAGTGCGTCGGCAAAGCTGGCTGCGCCACGGGGGATCCCGCCCAGAGAAAGGTCAAGTGCTACTGGCTTATCACCGGCGCACACCGCCACCAACACAGCCTCGTCCCCGTAGCTCCGCATGAAGGCAAGACTCCGCGTGGGATCGTCCTGTAGCAGCCAGCGCACGTCACCGCGCCGCAGCGCAGCGCTTCTCCGGCGCAAGTGTGTAAGCCTTCCATACAGCGCGAGGAGGCTGCGGTCTTGCTTGCGCTCATCCCAGATCATGGTGCCGCGGCAACAAGGGTCCTTGGCCCCCATCATCCCTACCTCGTCGCCGTAGTAAACGATGGGCGCCCCGGGATAAGTCATCTGGAACACAATCGCAGGTATCATGCGGCTCGTGTTCCCGTCGAAGGCTGTAAGGACTCGCTCGGTATCGTGAGAACCTAGAAGGTTTAGAAGGGCCGCGCTCGCCTGCGCCGGGTAGTCCGCACGGAGCTTCTCCAGGCGCGCAACAAGCTCGGATGCGGATGCCGCCCGCCGGGCGAAGAAGTCCAGCACAGCGTCGCGGAAAACGTAGTTCATCACGGCGTCAAACTCATCGCCCATAAGCCACGGTGAGCCGTTGTGCCAGATCTCCCCTACGATGTACGCCCCGGGATTGATGCCCTTGACGTGGTCTCGAAACACCTTCCAGAAGGAATGGTCGACTTCGTTCGGAACATCCAGCCTCCAGCCGTCAACGCCCACCTCTGTCATCCAGAAGGTAACGACGTCCAGGATATACCGGCACACCTCGGGGTTCTCCATGTTCAGTTTCGGCAGGTCCGCAAACCCCCACCATGCCTCGTAGTTCGGCTTGGGGTAACGGCGGATCGGGAAATCATGAATGTAGTACCAGTTTGCATAACGCGACTCCCGGCCTTTCTCGATGACGTCCTGGAAAGCCCAGAATTCGTCCCCTGTGTGATTGAAGACGCCATCGAGGATCACCCTGATCCCCTCGGCGTGAAGCGCGTCCACGAGCTCGCGGAACTTATCGAGGTCCCCAAAACTGTCGTCTACCCGCAAGTAATCTGCGGTGTCGTACTTGTGGTTCGATACCGACTCGAAGATGGGGTTGAACCAGATAGCCGTGATGCCGAGGTCTTTGAGGTACGGGATCTTGTCCATGACCCCCTGAAAGTCGCCGCCGAAGAAGTTGTGAGGGGTCGGAACGCCGCCCCACGGGCAGGTGCCGTCGGGGTCGTTCGAAGGGTCGCCGTTTGCGAACCTGTCGGGGAATACTTGATAGAAAACGGCATCGTGAACCCACGCGGGGGTTCGAAACACCCGAAGGGCCGAGACGGCCAGTGCGTACCAGTCGTCGGGGTCTGGTTCTTCTGCAAAGTCTCCCGTAGGGGTATGCCAGATAGTGCGTGCCCCGTCCTTCAGGACGAACCTGTAACGAAGGACCCCGCCTAAAGTGCCTACCTCAGCCCGGTAATACGTGAATCCTCCTTCGGCTGCAAAAGGCTCCATGTTGACAAACCGGGCGACCTTGCCCTCTGGGCCGGCAAGGAATTGAAGCTGCACGCTCGTCACGTCAGACGATCTTGTCCGGAGCCTCAGGGCAACCGTGTCCTCGTCAGGACGCTCTATGTACGGAGGCACTTGCTCGTGCCAGAGGGCCTCCACCACCACCTCGCCGTCTCCAACTTTACACGGAACACTGAGTTGCGCGAGATCGTCGACCCTTACGACCGAGTTCTTCCCGCCGAAGCCGTCGTCCCGAAACGCCTCTGCCTTCACGTCAGTTGCCCACACCGTCCCGTTTACCACAAACTTGTACTGGTACTCCCCCGCGGGAAGGCGTAGCACGACCCGCCATACGCCGTCGCCGTCGCTGTCTTCCATGGGCGTCGCGGTAGTGCTCCAGTTGTTGAAGCTGCCCGCAAGCGCCACCGTGCGCGCAGGAAACCCGGGAGAAAACGTGAACTCTACGTCGAAGTTCTTGCCTTCTGCGGAGAGTCCCAGGGCAAGAAGGAGCACCAGCGCCAAAAGGCACCTCAAGCCCTGTCCATGCATAAGCCTGCCCACGCGCTCTACCCCCATAATATTCGCGTACCAGGAACTGTTGATCAATAGCAAGTCGTCCCAGAAGCAGCGCATGGCCACTACACGTCATAACATCAGAACGCTAGAGGCGAAATGCTTGGTGCAGCAGGCTAGCTTCCGACTCCCCGTAGTCCGCTGGGATCTGTCACTTCGTCCCGTATACCATCGGCACCTCGGCAAGTTTGCCCGTGTTCACGTTAAAGGAACCGAGGATAGCCTCCTGGGTCGTTTCCTCAGGTGCCAGCATGTCGATGACGTTCGGATCGACCTCGGAGTCGTGGCCGCCGCCCAGGCGCCACTCTTGGGCTACCGAGAGCACCTCGCGCACGCGGAGATTGCCTGGCGATGGGTACCCTTCCTGACTCAGCACGAAGGCCTGGTAACCCCAGCCGGGCTGCGGATCGCCAAGGGCGGACCTGGGGATGCGGATGAAAATGGTCTTGTTGACCGGATCCTGGCCAACACGGATGGCCGCTTCAACCTCCTTGCCATCGGCCCTGAAGATCCGCTGGTTCCACCCTTCTACCCAGATCGCGTACTCCCACGCCGATTCGGGCGCAAAGATCACGTGCCTTCCGCCCAGGGCCTCTGTATTCCCGGAGCCGGGCCTACGGTCGGTATCGATGTATATGTCAATCGTCTGTAGCGACACGCCGATGGGTGAGTTCCACGGGTTGGTTATGTCGCCCGCAAGGGCCACCTGGAACACGATGTCGTCCTTGACTTCAAGAACCTGGAAGGACAGCAAGTCGAACACGCCCGGCTTGAACACGGGGTTTGTCGGGTAAGTATAACTGCCGGGGCCGTGGTCGTCGCCTCTTGGATCGTCCCATTTGAAGAGAGTCTTGCCGACGATGATCTCGGGCACCTTCACCTCTGCAGGACCGTCAACCGGGAGCATATCTACGTTCTTGCCACCCCTCGACGCCACCACCGCGAGGCTCACGCTATCGCCAGCCTTCAGGCCGATGTCCGCAAATGGCGCCTTGATCTCCACGGTGCGGTCCGCGCCGCCGGTTGCGAGTTCCCTCGCTTCCACCCAGGTCTCGTTTCCCCCAGCAAACGATAGGCGCGCTTTAGACGGGCCTGGCCCGCCGAGGCTCTTGAAGTCCACGAGGATCTCCGTGCCGGGGGCGAACCCGATCACCGTGGCCGCAGGGCCTTCACCGCTCCACCTCGGGACGCTGTTGGCCTCCGTCCGCCTGGGGTTGGAGAGGTACGCCGCGAGCGTGACGTCTGTGCCGTAGAGGTCGTCGAGCCCGCCTTTAATGTCCACGCGGAGGTAAAGGTTATCTGCGTCTACGCCCACCCACAGAGCCCGGAGGAGCATCTCGCTCGCGCCCGATGGCAGCGGCGCAGCCTCGGTCTTGAAGTACATCGCCGCCGCGTTCCATTCGCCCGGGTCGATCTTGCCATCGGGTGTGGCCTTGAGGAGGTCCTTCATCTTCACGTTCGGGGTAGCCGACGCCTTCGGGATTATAGGCATATAGAGATAGCTTGGGATGGGCTGTCCTATGTAGCTATACACATTCTGGAGGTGTACCCTGAAGAGCTCGTCAAACCCAAGGTCGTTCTCGGAATCCTGGTCGTCGCCGTACCACCAAAACCAGTCGCTTCCCTCCGCAGCGTAAAGTTCGTCCCATGCGCGGGCGATGCCGGTACGAGCGGCTTCGTTGCTGGCGTTTGCCGATGCATACTTAGCAAGGACCTCCCGTGCCCTGGCGAGGTAGTCCCACGCCCTGTTCTCTTCGGTTTCGCCTATCCACGTCTCGAGGTTATCCGAGATCCAGGATCCTGTGTGGAGCCTGGCGATCTTGTCCTTAGCCGGGTGGGCCTTCAGGTACTCCTCGACCGTCACGGCTCTGAAATTCGGATCTGCGCTAAGCATCTTATAAAGGGAATGCAGGAACTCCTTGCCGTCGTTTTCGTAGTACTCCCAGCAGTTCTCGCCGTCGAGAGCTATAGTAACCACATGCGGCCCGGGGACTCCTGCTAGGTCGCGCTTGACCTTTCGCAAGTAGTTCATAAGGTCGAGAGCCGCGCTCGTTCCCTTCATCCCGGAGTAACTAAACCCGATCTTGTCCGATAGCACGATGTCGCGGAACAGGATGGTCATGGTTTTGTCGCCGTGCTGGACCAGGTATGGCTTGTAGAGAAGGTCGGGTCTTACGACGTTGCCCGAGCCATCCCTGAGGCTTATCCCTAGGGAACGCGCCAGCACCCCTTCGCTCGATACCATCCAATTGAAGCCGGCATCATGGACCAACCCCAAGATGTCCTGCCCCACGGCCTGTTCAGAAGGCCACAGACCGCGCGGACGGCGCCCGAAATGGTTCTCGTAGGACTTGACCGCCATGGCAAGCTGCGCCTCGATGTCCTCCGGGTGGGCAAACGCCTGTGTCGGGAGCTCCAGCTTCGGACTGGCGACGCGGGCGAGTTCAACGTTGTAGAGCAGGGGCATGATCGGGTGGTAGAACGGCGTGGTCGTTACCTCTATTTGACCCGAGTCCTGCATGGACCGGTAGAGCGGGATGACTTGCTTCACAATCTCGAGGTGCTTGGCGAGAACGCGGCGCTTGTCCTCCTCCGTGAACCCGTGGCCCTTTGCAACCAGAGCGTTCATCAGAGGATCCGTGTCGATGAAGTCCGGGTCCAGCCAGGCGAGGTTGAACCACACTTGAAGGTCCCTGAAGTCTTGCTCGGTGAAAGACCCGATCGCCTGCTCGATGGCTTGATCAGACACGTTCTCGCCGCGCTTTTGGAGAAGCTGCCAATAGCGTGGGTATTTCTTGATTATCCTGTTCCAGTTGGCATCGAAGAATCGTCTGAGGATGAACTCCTTGTCTTCCTTCGTCAACGCAGCTGCGGGCTTTTCAGTCAGAAGCTGGCGGTTATCCTTCGCACCTGCGGCGTACTCGTCAAGCTGGAGAACAAGAGAGGGCACAAGGTTAAACGTCGCGTGGACCTTCGGGTATTTCCTGAGGATCGAAGCCATATCGTAGTAGTCCTTGACCGCGTGCAGCCTCACCCAGGGTAGCATGTACTCGCCAGTCGCGGTGTTCTTGTAGAACGGCTGGTGATTATGCCAGACGAGGGCCACATAGAGAGGTTCTTCTGCGCCCCACGCCTGGCCAGAAAGAAATCCTAACGCCACTACCAGGAACGCCAGCACACTCAGGGCACTCAAGGTTCGACGCTTTCTCATGGAAGTCTGCCCCCTCTGCGTGATATGTGGATTTCGGGACCCAGCGCGCAGGCTCGAGCTTCCCTCACAGGGATAACACGACGTGTGCTATAACGTTGTAGATGTCCAGCAGAATTATACTTCTCCCGCATACTTCCTGTCAAGGTTGGCTCGCCCATTTGTGACGCGCCCGTTGTGCTGGAGCCTCGTGAATCAATTGTCCCTTTGGGCTGAAGCCCCGTGCGGATACCCGAAAGCACCCGCTTTGGTGCAGATCGGGAATAATCTGCCATATCTCCCGGGTGCCTGAAGGGTCGAGCCGGGAGGCAGCCTCGTCAAGCACAAGTATCGGCGGATCCATCGCAAGGACTGAAGCTATTGCGAGCCTCTGTTGCTGCCCGCACGACAGCTCAAATGGCGAGCGGTCGCGCAGCTCCCAAGACCCCACCTTTTGTAGCGCCTCCCTGACGCGCCTTTTCGTCTCATCTCTGGGAGTGCCCAAATTCGCCAGTCCGAACGCAACCTCAGCGAAGACGGTAAGGAGCCGCGATGCCGTGAAACAAGCAAACCTGATCCCTTCCTGCCGAATAGTGATCGGCCCGATGACATAGAGCGCTGTCCTCCCTCGTATGCTCGTCATGCTGCCTCTTTACGGCAAGGAATGCGTCCGAGCGATTTCCGCGAACAGACTGGCGCTAGGGCGAATGGTTCTCTCCTGGGTCCTGTAATCGACGCCCACCATCCCGAACCTCGGGGCAAACCCTTCCTTCCACTCAAAATTGTCGATGAGCGACCAATGGAAGTAGCCCCGAACATCAACGCCGTCCGCTATGGCGTGGGCGACCTCGCGCAGGTGCGATATGATAAACCGCTCCCTCTGCTTGTCGTCGGTGGTCGCGATGCCATTTTCGGTGATGTACACCGGGAGTCCGTAATCCTTCACGCTCATGAGGATACGGTAGAGGCCTTCGGGATAGATCTCCCACCCCAGGCTGTTCTTTTCCGCATCCTCTTTCACCGACAGATTCATGAAAAGCATCTGAGGCCTTCGCAAGGAAAAGCTCACCAGGCTCCGTGAGTAGTAGTTGATCCCGATGAAATCCTGGGTCCTGGCGACTTCTGGGTCGATCTCTGCTGATATCACGGGGAACGCTATGACCCCTCTGGTGAGAGCGTCCAGGAAAGACCTGTTGTATATGCGGTCAAGCTTCCTTGCGATGAACCTGTCGAGCCAGTTTACGGGGTTCTTAGGATCGAAGACCATCATGTTCTTGGCGATGCCCACCGCCGGCTTTTTACCCCGGGCTTCCATGACCTCGTGAATGGCGTGGTACGCGCGGCCGTGCGCCTTCGCAAGGTGCTTTGCGACCCGAAACGCCCGGTCTATGGACTTCTTCTCTGGCGGCCACAGGCCCAGGAGAAAGCTCTGAACCGCATAGACCATGGGCTCGTTTATGGTAACCCAGAGGTCCACAAGGTCCCCGAGTTCCTCAGCCACATGTCGGGAATACCTTTCGAACAACTCTACGACGCCGGGGTGCTCCCAGCCTCTCTTTGCCGCAAGCCACCTGGGGTTCGTGAAGTGGTGCAGGGTCAGCATCGTGGTCATTCCGTAGGATTTCAGCGTCTTCAGAACATCGCGGTAATGCTCTACGGCACCCCGATCGAATCGGCCTTCGGCAGGCTCGATCCTGCTCCACTCGATGGAGAAGCGGTGGGCGTTGTGCCCAAGGTCGCGGGCCATGGCGAAGTCCTGCGGGTACCTATTGTACTGGTCGCACGCGTCGCCCGACTTGTCACCGTGCGCCACTTTGCCGGGCAGTTGCTCCCAGTCCCACCAGTCGTTGTTCACGTTGTTCCCTTCGACCTGGTGCGACGACGTGGCCGCCCCCCACAGAAACCTGTCGGGAAACCCGATCCGGCCGCAAGTGTCCATCCTGCGCATTCCTCCTGCTGCAAGCCACTATGCAAGGGACCTCGACAACGGTCCCGAAGAGGTGTCGGCAGCTAAAGGGGACTGATATACGCTAGGTCGTTCCACGTCGTCCCCCGGGGCATATCCACACCTGACACCGCTCGTCTTCCCGAGGATAGCAACAATCAGGGTCGCGGGTATGCCCTGCGGTCCTCATGCGCGAACTGGGGCGCGTAATGTCCCTCGAAAGGTGACGGTGCCTGGAGCAACCGCCGACACCTCTCGGCGCCGGGGCATTGAGCTGTTTTCCAGCGAAACTGCCTTGCCGGCAACGACGAGACTACTTTGCGACGATCCTTCCCTCGACTTGCGGAGCCACCTTGCCCGCATCCTTCACGTAATTCGTCATCACATC
>JBFMGS010000066.1:0-1358 GCA_040752635.1 Bacillota bacterium | reverse complement strand
CCGGGGCATTGAGCTGTTTTCCAGCGAAACTGCCTTGCCGGCAACGACGAGACTACTTTGCGACGATCCTTCCCTCGACTTGCGGAGCCACCTTGCCCGCATCCTTCACGTAATTCGTCATCACATCACGCAAGAGCTCGCCCGAAGAGAACACCACCCTGGCGCCCTTTAGCATGTCGTACCCGTCTCCGCCCGCGGCCATGAAGTCGTTCGTGGCGACTTTGTAAAGCTTCTTCGGGTCAAGGGGTGCGTCCCCAACTGTGACTGAAATGACACGCTCGCCCGCAGGCTTCGATGGGTCGAACACGAATTTCAAGCCGGAGACCTGCAAGAACGCGCCAAGCTCCTTCGGGTAGGCGCTCACAGACCGCTCGAGCGCAGCTTTGATGCTAGCCCCGCTTACTTCCAGCACCACCAGGGTGTTATCGAACGGCAGCGTCGTGAAGACCTCGCCAAGGGATATCGGACCCTTGTCAATGGAAGCCCTGATGCCGCCGCCGTTTGTGAGGGCGATGTCCGCCGACCCGGCCGCGCGCATCATGTCGGCGATGAGGCTGCCGAGATTGGTCTCCTTCGTGCGCACGTTGGAGCGCTCCCCGTCGAGCACGACGAGAGACTCGCCCACAATCGCCGAGAGTTTCTCGTCGAGCTCCTTCTTGTATGTGGCTACGATGCCGCTCACTCTCGCGCTATCTGCCACGCCGGCAGCAATGGGGATGAGCTTGCCCGAATAGGCGGTGATCTTGCCGCCCTCAACGGTGATATCCAGCCTTCCGAGGTCTTTCGCATACTCGCCAGCCGAGACTATTATCGTGTTTCCAGCCTTATCGGGTTTCTCGAGCCTCGTGTGGCTGTGCCCGCCCACGACGACGTCAATGCCGGGAACCGCAGCGGCAAGCCTCTTGTCGTCATCATAGCCTATGTGGGTAAGGGCTACCACAAGGTCTACTTTCTCTTGCTCCCGGAGGTAGGGTACCATCCAACTCGCGACCCTGATGGGGTCCATGAACTCGAGGCCCACAACATTCTTGGGGTGGGTGGACGTGTACGTATCAAGCGGGGACAGGCCGAAGATGCCGATCCTGACGCCGTTCACAGTTACGATGAGTGCGCCCGGCAGGAGGGCCTTGCCTCCCTGGACGGCGATGGTGTTCGCGGATAGGAAAGGAAAGTCAGCCTGGGCCGCCCTTTCGAGTAGCACCGGCTGACCGTAGTTGAACTCGTGGTTGCCTACGGCCATGGCCTCGATGCCTACGCACTCCATCACTTCGACCATTGACTTCCCGCTAAAGAGGTTCACGAGGTTCGTGCCGTGGATGGAGTCCCCGGCGTTTAGGATGAGGACGTTCTTGCCTTCT
>JBFMGS010000065.1:0-10866 GCA_040752635.1 Bacillota bacterium | reverse complement strand
GGACGCAAACCTGGTCAAAAAGAGGGCTTCAACTATGGCGGAGTCGCCACCCCCGATGACCAGCACATGCTTGTCCCGGAAGAACGCGCCGTCGCAGGTGGCGCAGTAGGACACTCCCGCGCCGCGGAGCCTGTCCTCGCCTGGAACGCCGAGCCGCATGGGCTCCGTTCCCGTCGCAACGATAGCTGCGGCCGCGTGGATGTCGCCTTCGCTCGAGTGTATCAGGATCCCGCCATCGCTCTTTGCGATCCCCCGCACGTCAGCGTAGCGGAAGTCTGCACCGAACTTGCGCGCCTGCTGTTCCATCCTCTGGATGAGGTCAGGGCCGGTGATTCCCTCCGGGAATCCCGGGTAGTTCTCAATGAGGTGGGTGGTGGCCGCTTGTCCACCTGTAGCGCCCCGCTCCAGAACAACCGTGGAAAGTCTTGCACGGCCTGCGTATAGCGCTGCTGCGAGCCCGGCAGGGCCGGCTCCTATCACAACCACTTCCGGATTCGTCGTTCCTCCTGTTGCCAACCTGTTTCCCTCCTCTTTTTTATTCAGGATTGGCCCTTTGTCCGATCCTTCGAATGACGTCAGCCATGTTTCGCATGAACCTGCGGGCCAGAGTCGCTCTGGCAGTCCCCGCGCCGGCTACGAGGTCAACCGACGCCATTTCGTCCTTGTCGAACAGCACCGCAAGCCTGCCGAGGGTATCGCTGCGCCGCACGGGCGCGCGGAACGCCCCATCCATGAGTATCCTCTCCTCAACGAGGTGAGCCAAATCCTTGCGCACGACGATTCGGAGATCGCGCTCGGCCACGACGTCAATCTCCTGATCCATGCCCCCCTCGACGCGGGTCCTCGTAACGACTTCTCCCTTCCGGGCGAAGTCCATCACGTCAAAGTGCCTGAATCCATACTCAAGCAGCTTCGCCGAGTCCGCCCACCTGGCACCGGAATCGAGGACCACCGATATGAATTGGACCCCAGCGCGGGTCGCCGAAGCAACCAGGCAGTACCCGGCTGCGGCGGTCGTCCCTGTTTTCACGCCATCCGCGCCCTCAAACGACCATAGTAGCCAGTTGGTGTTGGCGATCCTCCGCCAGTCCTCCTCTTCGCCGCTACTGAGCAATATCTCTGCCTCGCGGGTGCTCACGATATCGGCAAACAGGGGATACTGAAGCCCGTACCTGGCCATGAGAGCAAGATCGAAGGCCGTGGTATAATGGTTTGGCTCCGTGAGGCCGTGCGGGTTGGCAAACCTCGTGTTCCACGCGCCGAGCTTCTGGGCCTTGATGTTCATCATCCTGACGAAGTTACGCTCCGACCCGGCGATGTGCTCGGCAATGGCTATGCACCCGTCGTTGCCCGACCGGAGCATGGTTCCGCGAACGAGATCGTCAAGCCTCAGCCTCTGGCCCTTCCGGAGCCAAAGCGAGGACCCTGGCATACCCGCAGCATTCCCGCTCACGACGGCTTCAGAGTCCATGTTGCCCAGTTCTATCGCGAGGATCGCCGTCATGATCTTGGTGGTGCTCGCGGGATGCATGCGCACATGTTCGTTCTTGCCGAACAGAACCGTGCCCGTTGTGCTCTCGACGAGCACTGCCGATGCCGCGCTCACCCGCGGCCCCTCGGTGTAGTAAGGGGCGTAGATCACCTCGGGATACTCCCTGGTCCTCGTGTAAAGCCGCGCGGTGGCAGGTAAGATGTACACCCCGCCAAGGGATGCAGCGCCGACGAGAACCGCGCACAGCACCAGGAGCCAGTAAGCGAGGATGCGCCGGGGCACAAACACGTTATGTCACCCGCTCGGGGCTGGCCCGCGTCCGGAACTACAACCCGCCCTGCACTATCCCTATGCAGCCCTGCAGCGAGGAATGCCTCACACCGTGTTTCAACCCTGGAGAAGGCCGAGACCGAGACCAGGGCCATCCGGTAGAACCAGGTCCCCGTTTCGTATGCGGACTCCTGCGAACGGGTCCCCGGATATCAGCAGGTGGCCGTCGAGATCGGCCCAGTCAACGAGCCCCGCTATGTGGGCTGCCGCAGTGATCCCGACCGAGGATTCCACCATACACCCCAGCATAACCTTGAGGCCGCAGGCTCTCGCGGCCCTTATCATCCGTAGCGCCCCGCTGATCCCCCCGCACTTCATCAGCTTAATGTTGATGCCGTCTACGACCCCGCACAGCCTGGGAACGTCCTCATAGGTGACGGCACTTTCGTCTGCGATCACAGGCACAGGCACTCTTTCCCTGATAAACCGCAGCCCCGCGAGGTCGGCGGGTGGCACAGGTTGCTCTAGAAGCTCCACCCCGAGCGGCGCGATCTCATTCATGATCCTAACCGCCTGCTTCGGCGTCCAGGCTGCATTCGCGTCTACCCTGATGACGGCATCCGTGGACCTTCGAACCGCCTTCACAATCTCGATGTCGTTGGCGTGGCCTAGCTTGATCTTGAGTATGGGGAAGTTCCGCGACGCTTCCGCGGCGCGCTCGGCCATGATATCGGGTTCGTCGATACCTATGGTGAACGAAGTCTTCGGCAGGGGAAGCCCGGAAAGCCCGAGCATCTTGTAGACCGGCTGGCCGCAGATCTTGCCGGCGAGGTCCCACATAGCCATGTTGAGAGCTGCCTTGGCGGCGGGGTTGAACCTGATGGACAGGTTCATACGCTCGAAGACCTGCTCTATGGCGAACGGATCGTCCCCGACGCATTCAGCGAGCCGTTCGGTTGTGGCGACTACGTGCTCGGGCGATTCACCATAGAAGGCAGACGGCGCAGCGACGCCGATACCTGTGCGGCCACCGTGCTCCAATTCAACGAGCACGTTCCGCGCCATTGTCTGCGTGCCGCGGGCAATCGTAAAAGGCGTGATGAGCGGCATCTCCAGCATGCGCGTGGTGATTCTCATCGCATCCTCACCGTCCTCTCTGTGTGCCTTTACTATTCTCTCTGCAACGTTGTGAACAATGTCACCGCCGGGCTCTGCGTGCGTGAAAGAACCCTCACAACAACTTCTATGCCTGGTTTGAAAGTCCTGCCCCACCGGGGCACAGGCCGCGTAACTCCACGCGTAGCCCCTCCACTATTGAGATCACCCCTGGAGATCATTCCTTTTGATCGCCCATCAGTTGGAAGGACGGCGCGCCCCATCCCACGAACCCTCCCACCAAACCGGCAGTCTTCAGTGACTTCCGGGTAACTATGAGAAAGGCCGGTGGTAACATGAAGCGCGCAATGAAGGGTCGGCGGGCCCTGGTTGTGTCGTCGGGCGCGATGATGGTGTTGTGTGTCCTGGCGGGAACGTGCTTTACGGGTGCTCAAACAAGAGATCAGGCAGTAGTTCCGGTCACCTGCAGGGTGGTGGCGGCACTCGAGGCTACTTTCCCTGGCGCAGTCACCCTGGGCAACTTGAACGTTGGGGCTCCCCCCGTTACATCAGCACCACAATCCGTTACCGTGCGTTCCAACGCGCCCTGGGCGCTCAATATCAAGTCCGACGCCCAGGATGGGCGCCTGAGGCAGTGGACCGGAACAGCATACCTAACCCCAAATCCCAAGATGCTCTCCAGTCCGCTTGAATGGAAACGGCAGGACGGCGCCGAGTTCGTAGCAATATCTGGCAACGAAGCGACCGTCGTTTCGAACATGCCGCCCACCGGATCCGCCGGGACCACAGTCTCGATCGTTTTCAGGCAGTCAGCAAGCTATGACGACGAGGCGCTGCCCGACCCCGGGCATACTTACCGAATTGAGGTGACCTACACAGCCACTCAGACGTACTAGAGACCGTGCAAGGAGGTGATGCTCCGTGTTCAGGACCTCGCTCTCGTTCGCCCTGGCCATGATGGTTCTCTTTGCCGTGGCGGCCCCGTCCGGCTCCGCCCTGTCTGCGGGGATTTCAATCCGGGTGAGCCCCGCAAGCATTGTAGCAGCGGTACAGGACGGCGACACCATAGGGCCAATCATCGTTGCCAACCCCGGCGACTCTGCTATTGACATCGAGGGGTGCGTGCAACAGGGCGGACATGACGAAGGAGGAATACCGGTGTGCCGACCTTACGGGAATCCGTCCGCCGAGGGAGTTTTCGTGACTCTCGACCCGGCCGAGTTCCGCCTATCCCCGGGCGCCTCGAGAGCCGTCAGGGCAAAAGTGCACGTAACCCCGGGTTTCTCGGGCGGGGCATACCCCGTCATACTGTTCCGGGGAAGCCCCGCAACCCGGAGCTCTGGCCACCAGTTGGGGGCGAGCTCACAGGTGGCCGTGCTCACCCTCCTCACTGTCACCCCCCGGAGGCAAGGAGTGCGCGCTGAGGCAAAGCCCGTTCTCGTGTCCGTGGGTGTGGCCCAAGACACCTCCAAAGCGGCAATAAAGGTGTTTGCCACGTGCGAGAACAAGGGCAACCTCCACGCTGACCTCGGCGGCGTGGTGGTCATGAGACAGCAGGACGGCAAGGTTGCAGCGGAAGCGGTCATGCCGACCGGCGTGTGTCTCCCAGGGTACAGACGCACTCTCATAGGGTCAGTTGCGGGCACGTGTATAGGGAGCGGCGCCTATGTGGCCGAGGTGCGTGTACAGAGCTCAGGCAGGGAGGTGGAATCCGCCCTCGTCGCGTTCAGGGTGGATGATGGGAACAGAATTGCCTCGACCCATCTCGACCTTGGAGCGTCTCGGCGGGACAGACTGCCTTCCAGCGGACCCAACACGCCTCGGGTAGCCAAAGTCAGTGTCCCTGCGGTAAGCAGTGGATGGAACCTTCCGGTGGAGGTATGCCTTGAGAACCCAAACACCTCAGACCTGGATCCCATCGGCTATGTGGAGATCTGGGATTACCAGATGAGGAGGGTGGGGCTCGTGGCGCTGGGAGGAGCCAGGGTAGCACCGGGGGACCCGGCGGTGATCCGCCTCATCTGGCCGGAGCCTTTGCCGCCGGGGTACTACACGGCCAGAGCCACCCTGCAGTGGGGCAATCAACAGAAATCAGCTTCGACCGCATTCGTAGTGGGTGAAAGCGCGGTCAGGCATAAGGGGTGAACCCGGGAATGCGCAGGGGTCTTACGCGCATGGCGTGGCTGGTTGCTATATCGTCAATCCTGGCCGCATTCCCCTCTCCGTCCCACGCCGCAACGTCTGATACTCAAGCCGTGCTTGAAGTAGCTGTTGATGACGGAAAGGTAGACTTCGGGGATGTCAGCCCGGTATCCTCGCCATATACCGCTCGGGATGCGGTGTACATCGCGGTTAAGACGTGGGGAACCAGTACGTGGAACCTGACCATGAATGCAACCAGGGACTTCTCAGCGGGTGATGGGGGGCCGACCTTCCCCATAAGCAACCTTGAAGTGGCAGCACGCTTGAATGGCGAGCCCGCGCCTTTCCGGAAGTGCAGTACCTCTCCTGTGGCTCTTATTAGCAACGGGCCGGTGGTTGGGGGGATCGTGGTCATGGATTACCGTCTGAACGTCGGCTACGATGTACCTCCCGTTGCACCGGGGGCCCGATATGGTAGCGAGCTTGTGTACACCACGAGCTATGGCCACGTCGCGGCATCCTTTGTGGACCCCAACCCCTTTAACCCTTACACAGACGGCGCGGTCAGAGTCAAGTATCGCTACATCGCCAGCTCTTCTTCCTTATACTTCAGAATATACAACAGTGCAGGAATCCTGGTTTACAGCAGGTCTCTCCCAAAGCCCGCCGAAGGCTGGCACGAAGAAACGTGGGACGGGAAAAAGACGGACGGGTCCATAGTTCCTGATGGCACGTACTCATATTATGTCACCACGTCAATCTACGCACTGGCAGGAGGCTATATCCAGGTCCAGACCACACCAGCCCCGGCGGCGCCTCGAGATGACGGTACCGGTCCCCGCGGAATGGCTATTGAGCTTTCAACCAGGGCTGAACCCGCCACTGCGTCAGTTGGGGACATCCTCACATATAGCGCAAGTATTCGTAACACGAGCACGTTCGCCCTGGAGAACGGGCATGTCAGTTTCAGCCTTCCGAACGGGATCCGCCTTGTGCCCGGAACTGACTATATAGATGGGCGCCACAGCCTGGGTACTGGCACGGGTACTGGAACGTCATGGAGACTCGGACGCCTGGCATCGGGAAGCACCGTCAGCGTGTCATTCAAGGCGCTGGTGGGCCCAGACGCAAGACCCGGCGCCGCCACGGGCTATGCTCGCGTCACAGGGACTGTCGGAACTGTCGCGGTGTCTTCCGCAGAAGCGAAGGTGCTTGTCTACATTCGAGACCAAATCGCTGCAGCCTTTGGCACCGTCGCGGGTGCAGTCTTCGTAGACGAGAATGGGAACGGGAAAATGGACGCAGGCGAACAGCCGGTCAAGGGAGTAGTGCTAACCCTGGACTCCACGGAGGCAGCAAAATCCGACTCCGGAGGGAGGTTCGTTCTGGATAGGCTAGCCGCGGGCGACTACGTTCTGGCAGTTGCGGCAAAAAGCCTGCCGCCAGGCCACAGGCCGCGTTCGCCCGTAATTCTTGTAAGCGTGGCTGAAGGCGAGACAGTGCGCTTCGACATTCCCTTGGAGCGTCCTACGAAGGAACCTGGGGGCCAAAGCCCGCAGGGGTTTCTTGTAGGAACCGGGATTCTCAAGTTGGAAGCAAGCCCGGGGCACACCTCGTGGGATGCGCAAGGCAACATAGCCGGAGGCATGAGAAACGGGCCGGATCTCACCTTGACCGCGCGGCTGGGACCGACGTCTTCCCTAATGGGGCGTGTGGGGTTTACCGCCCAGCTTGCAAGGACAGCAAGGTTCGTGGCAAGCGTATCCCAGGACATCTCGAGCGACGGGAGGCACCCAGTCTTGGATGTGAGGGTTGAAGCTGCACCGATGCCCCACCTCACTCTCACGGCGGGCTACGAAGGCAGCAGGGGGGCCAGCTGGATGTCCGGAGGGTACGAGCATTGTCTGACAGATGCGCTGACGCTCACCGCCAGCCTACGCCTCTCACCACAAGCATCTCCTGCCCCCGATGAGGGTCATAGTACCGACCATGACCCGGGTCGCGTGGTTATCGTGCCGCAGGCAAGCCTCACCTATTCCGGAGCCTCAGGGATTACCGGGCGGCTCTCATTTGGTGGAGCCAGCCCGCCCGCTGCCGAAGCCGCCTGCGCCCTGCCGCTCGGGTCGAGGCTGCGTCTATCTATTGTGCACCGCTGGAACGAACTTGCTCCACCTACCACACTTATCGGGCTTAACTACACTGGGGGTGGAAGCTTCGCGCTCGGGGCCGAGTATCAACCGGGCCACCAGGGGCTCCAGGGGACGTTGCGTCTCGCGGCGCGCATCTCTCCGGGTGATCCATACCGCGCCGACCTGCGGGCATCCTTTGAGCCGCGACGGCAGGATATCTCGTTGAAGCTGTCTCTCCGATTCCAGGGGTTTAGAGACGCCGCCGTGTCGCTTGCACAGGGTTTCGAAAGTCGCGAGACCACCTCGGGGACCCGGGTTGCTACATCCTCGATTGTCTTCGCCGGCTCTCTTCGCCTGAGCGAGCACGTCACAGCATCTGCGTCGTGGTCCATGAAGCAGGCCGACGAGATCTCCGCCGGCTCTTCAGCCCACGCCTTAACTAGAGGGGTGGCAATCCATCTTGACCGCCGGGTGACGTCCAGGGTATCGCTCGGCGCGGGAGCGATGTGGGCATCGCAGGATCCGGGAGGAGTGTCCCTCGTCACGCTGGACTTGATGGCCGCATACGACGTGACCTCCCGAGCCAGGCTCGTCGTTGGATATCGTTCGATGTCTGGAGCGACGGGCTCGCCACCTGCGGAGGCCCCATGGCCGGTTGGGCCCTATGTGCGCCTTCTTCTTGCGCTAGGCGGGGAGTTCGCGGCCTCTGGCTTACGTTCCGTTCGTTGAACTCTCCCATTTCTTGTAGCACTCTTCGAGCATCTTCTCGGCAAGGGCGAGAGACCGGGCTTTCTCTGCCATACGGTCCGGATAAAGATAGAGCTCAAGATCTGCGAGCTCGGCGTTGAGATGTTTGATGGTTGCCTCGAGCTGCATGATCTCCCTCTCGAGGACCTCAACGCTGCCAACACTCTCCTGTTGCGCCCCTGCGCAAGGCAAGCGGGGTCCTCCATCGCCCCGGCTCCCCCTGGACTCTCGACCTGACCCGACGACGCCCGGTCGCTCCCCATCTGCTCCCGACCAACCTTCCCGCCATGCCAGGCGCGGCCCGTATCGCAAGGCTGAAGTCCCCTCGGCCCGCGGTCCAGCATCGCCTAGTTGACCGGATTTCTTCTCGAGATAATAAGCATAACCTCCCGGGTAATCCACAACGCGGCCGTCCTCGAGCTCCAGGATTCTATCAGCAACCCGGCCGAGGAAGTACCTATCATGAGATACGACGAGCACCGTGCCGTCGTAACCCGCCAGCACTTTCTCGAGGACCTCTACGGAGTCGATGTCCAGGTGGTTGGTGGGCTCATCCATGACCAGGAGGTTACACCCTGACGCCATGAGCCTTGCAAGCAGCACCCTGTTCCGCTCCCCGCCGGACAGGTCCTCGATGCGCTTGAACACATCATCCCCGTGGAACATGAAGCGTCCAAGGAGGTTGCGAGCCTCCTGCGGCGTCAGCCGGGTCGAACTCAGCACCTCTTCTATGACAGTTCTGCCTGGCGCAAGATCCTCGTGCTGCTGGTCGTAATAGCCGATATCGACGCCTGCGCCAAGGTGGACAGCCCCGGCGGAAGGTTCTATCCGACCGGTGATGACATGAAGCAAGGTGGACTTGCCAACCCCATTTCGCCCGATGATTCCCACGTGCTCCCCGCGTTTGACTGTGAGCCGAACGTTGGAAAAGAGAACCCGGTCTCCGAATCCCATGGCAAGGTCCTCGAGCCTGACAACCTGGTCTCCACCTCGGTCTGGGTTTGAAAGGGAAAACCCGATGGACTTGCGTTTCAACACCGGCTTATCCAGCCGTTCGATGCGTGCGAGCTTCTTTCGTACATCCTCGGCGCGCCTTGCGAACTTGTTGTTCCTCGCACTCAGTGCTGTGTACCGTCGGAGCACAGCCTCGAGCCTCGCAATCTCTCCTTGCTGCAATTTGTAAGCCGTTTCTTGCCGGGAAAGCCGTTCCTCTTTTTTCTCGGCATAGGTGGAGTAGTTCCCTGCATATTCGTTTACCTTATGATCCTCGATCTCCAGGATCCTGGTGACCACCTGGTCCAGAAAGTGTCTGTCATGGGAGACCACGATAACCGTCCCGGGGTAAGCTGAGAGAAAATCCTCGAGCCACACGGTGGAGGGAATGTCCAGGTGGTTGGTGGGCTCGTCCAGGAGCAGCACATCAGGCCGCGAAAGCAGCGCCCTTGCCAGGAGGACCCTGGTCCTTTCGCCTCCGCTCAGACTCCGCAAAGGCCTTTGCCACGTGTCCTTTGTAAAGCCAAGGCCCGATAGAACTCCGGTGACCCTGCTATTCATTGAGTAGCCGTCGGCTCTCTCGAACTCTTCGGTGAGCGCCGCGTAGTCGCTCATCGCGCGCCTTAGCCGTTCAGGCGAACCTGCCACCTCCGGGCCAGCCATTTCGCGCGAAAGCCTGCTGAGGGCATTTTGCATCTCTAAGAGGTCCCTAAACCCGTCATAGACCGCTTCGACGATGGATAGATCCGACTCAAAGGATGGGTTCTGCTCCACGTAACCGATGCGGGTGCCCTTTGGAACGGAAACCTGCCCCGAGTCGGGATCCTCAAGCCCGGCTATCAGGCGAAGGAGTGTTGTCTTGCCGGCTCCGTTCCGCCCGACGAGCCCGAGCTTCTCGCCCGCTCTGATCTGAAACGACGCTTCCATGATCACGGGCTTTACTCCGTATGACTTGGATACTCCGTCCATTTGAACAACGATCATTTCGCTTTCAAACCATCCGCTCGTTCGCAAGCTTGTGATTCGTGCAGAATCAGCCCCGGGGCACCGGAATGCCGTATGGCCCATCTTTCAAGAACGCTATGGAGGGAGTGGTGCCCCGGACGTTATAGTATCGCACAGCGTCCCTGATCGCAAGCTCCACCATGTCGGCTGCATCCTGGAGCGAACCCGAATACCGTCGCTCCGCTGGAAGCAGGAGGTTTCCGTCTTTCCCCGGCAGGATCGCAGCATCCTTCGCAGTGATGTGGGGAGCGCAGTAGGTGAAGTTCTCCATGGGGATCTTGGCAAAGACCCTGGTCCACATCTGCACCTCCCACTGCTCCGGGATGAATTTCCACTCGGGGCTCGTTATCAGGCGCATGAATGCCTCGGGGCCGTTTAAGGTGAGAAGATGGAGGACAGTCCGATACAAGGGGCTTCCCACCGGATCTTTGTCCACGTTGTTTGCGGCCATGATGAGCCTGCCGCCAGGTCTTAAGGCAGGGATGGCGGCAACCGCGGCCTTAGCGGCCTGGTAATGGTTTATTCCGACAAACCCCCCGTGGGTCACGACAACGTCATACTCACGGTCTATCGGGATGCTTACGTATTCCGAGAGCTTCTCCACGGCCTTCAGGTGAGCCTTCTCAAGGTCCCCTGCATATACGCCCGTGACCTCAAACTTGCTATTCAGGGTCACGTTGACGATGAAATCGACCCCCGCCATCTTCGCGACCTCGAGCGCCTCTTCGTGGCAGGGGTTCCCCTCGAGGGCAAGGTCCCGAGCGTTCGGAGATGAGAGAAACTCAGGTCCGTGGAAGATGTACGTGCTTTCCTCCCCGACAAGGCCGGGGCAGACAGACTTTCTGCCCCCTGAGGCCCCCGCCATGAAGTGGCTCTCAACAAGCCCCGTGAGGATCTTCACATCCGATTCGAGGTAGGCCCGGTTTATGAGCACTCGGGTGCCTCTTGACGTGGTGCCGAGGAACTCTAGAC
>JBFMGS010000064.1:0-11157 GCA_040752635.1 Bacillota bacterium | reverse complement strand
GCAACGCTTGCCAATTCTGCGTGCCTTGCCTCCAGGAACCTGATGGCATCAACACGGTCTTTAGCCTCGTATACCACGTAGTAGTTGAGATGCTCCATGCTGTTGCCGGGGATCATGTGTAGCGGCCAGTCTCCTTCGCTCATGTCAGGGTTGATGTCGATCGTGATTCCATGCTTCTTGCGAACGTCTATGATCTCCGCGGCGATCCAGCGGAAGTAACCTGTTCTCCACTCGCCTTCGAGGTGCCAGCCTTGGCCCTTGAGCCTCTCGACGAGATCCTTGGAGACCTCGGGGATGGTCAGCAGAATCTCGGCCACGCCCACGCCCGCCTTTGGAGAGAAGTTCGTGCGCCAGCGCTCGGCGCTCGCGAATAGATACGACGCTCCCCACCACGGCGGCTTCGGGCCACGGGTGTCCGCAAACACCACGTAGGGCCTGCCATCTACGTTCATCACGGCGTCGTGTGACTTCCAGTAGTCCGCTGGAGCCACGCCAAGCTCCTCCGCCCAGTCGAGGTAACGGAACATGGGCAGCATGTGGACGGCGTCTTCGAAGTCCGCCATTACGGCATTCGCCACAGTGAAGAGCTTGGTCAGGTCAGAGTAGCCCGCGGTCACTATCCTGTTGGAAACCCGGATGTCCCCGGTGGCATAGACCGACGTGACCAGGAATTGCCTGAGCCCGGGGAACAGGTCGGATGCCGTCTGCACCACTACTGTCGCTCTTACGGGGGCATTCGGCAGGACCGTGAGCTTGACGACCCGGAGCGGCTCTTCAAAGGTGGTCTTCTCCTCATGCTTGCCGAGGTCCTTGTCGTACCAGTAAGTGCTGTACGGGAAACCGGCGTAGCGTATCATGCCGAGATCCTTCACGTACTTGTGCTCCGCTCCGTTGTACTTAAGGACATCGACCGTGCCCATGTTCGTCACCTGGACGACGAACTTGCCGTCCAGGGTGGATATGGCGATGTTGCCCTTTTCTCCCGGCGCTACGTTGAGCTGATTCGGGAACGAGGGCTTCTCGGCGGCCGAGTCTTTGACTACGATCTTGCAGGGCCCTTTCGCCAGAAACGCAAGCTCGTCGCGCTTGGATACGGTGTTCGACAGGTCAACATCATCGATCTGGAAGGGGATTTCCTTGCCGCTCGCGTCCACTACCCGAAGGCTATCCCAGTTGGCAGGAAAATCGACACCGATGACCTCCCGAACTTCCTCCATGGTGAGGGCCACGGGGACGGGCTTGCCGGTCGTGCACTTGACATCCACCATCACCTCTTTGGTGGCAGCCGAGGCGACCGCGCCCAGGCACAGGACGAGGACAAGGGTCCATACCGGGGTGATAGAGATGAGTCCCGCCATTCTTTTCATGGTTTCGCAACCTCCTAAACAGGGTATTTGGGTGTACTCAGGTATCTTGCCTTGGCTAAAACCAAAAACTCCCTGTGGAACGGTCACACAACTCGTCCAGCCATCTCGCCTCCTTTCGCACGGAAAGACCTTGTGCCACCCTTAACGCCACTCGACGAGGGTATAACCAAACGCCGTCAGAGGGATCTCTAGCTCGGTAGACTCCGCTCCGGCGGGTATCTCTGTCGCTAGGGCCTTCTCAGCAGCTAGATCCCCTTTGGAGTCGTACTGCCTGACGACGAACTCAACCCGACCGTCCGGCCTCGTGTCTCTGAGGTCTACCTCGGCTTTCCGAACAAGGGGTTCTGCACTGAAGCTCTTGGCCAAAAGAACGTTCTGATAGTCCGGGCCTACCATGTGCCGCCACTCGACCATGGGCTGCAACACGATGGCGTCGAGCGACGCCGCCATGGTCTTGCTCGTTCCAGCGAACTTCACTGTAATGGTGTGCCGCCCGGCGCCGAGATTGATGGACGGCACGAGTTTCTCCATCACGAAGTACTTGGTGTCGGGGGATCCTCCCATGAGCACGTCAACGGGTTCCGCCCCGTCTATGCTGAAACTGAGACCGACCGCGTCCGCCGGCCCCGGCTGCCTTTCAAAGACCACGTAGGGAATGAAAACATCCTCCTTGTCGAGGGAAAAGCGCAGTTGGAAGCTGTCCCCCGAGCGAGCTGTCACGTAGAACTCGCCGCTTGGCATGTTCTCCCCGGTCCACTTCGCCCACATCTTGCGGGGCCTGCCGGATGTGGGCTTGTCGAACGATTCCGCCTCCACGACCCTGAAAGCGTATTTCCACCGGGTTCTAAGATCCACGTAGTCCAGGGCAAGAGGCGTCTCGGCGAGCTTGAGCAACGTGTAGAGCGCCTCTATCGTGGACTCCGCCCCGGAGTTGAAGCTCACCCCGATTCCCCTCTCAGGACCAGGGGGGTCGATCCCATCCCAGCCGCGCCCCGTGCCCGGATCGTACATGGGGTGGTTGGCGACGTTGTTGCCGAAGAGCCACGACCCGGAAATCCCTGCGAGCTTTCCGTACACCTCTTTGCCAGTGGCCCGGTAGAGTTCCACGAGACCAGTGGTAATCACCTGGTTGCCGTATGAGATCTGTACGTAAGTGTGGGGGGCGGGGCCCTGATGGGCAAACATTCCTATGGATGCGAGCATGTGGGCGAAGAAGGCGTTCGCCTCCTGTTCCGCGGACTCGATCCACTGCTGGTTTCCAAGTAGGCGTCCCGCACGTGCCAGAGCTGCCACCTGATGGCTTCCCCATGCGTGCCAGTAGCTTATCGAGCCACCCCAGGGCAGGTGAGCCATGTAAGGTGGTTCGTCAAATCCGCCGAACTTGAACTCCGCTATTCCATCGGCAAACATCTTGATCATGGTCGCGACCTCGGGGTCGGGCCTAGCTTCATAGAGCTCGCAAAGGGCGAGCACCACGACAGCCGAGGCGTCTGAGCCGTCGCCCACAAACCACGCGGGGATCTTTACGCCGTGCAACGATTTGTACTGTCCATACATGCTGAGCACGTTGCCAGTAAGGAAGTCCTTGATCGCCCCGAGCGAAGGAGCCAGCAGCCGGTATAGAGTGGCGGCGTATTCAGGGTCCATGTCACGGAAGACCCTGTGGCCTCTGGCGAGCGCCCACATCGCCCTTGCGGTCCACCAGTTCACCCCGCGTTCGCTGGTTGCGCCTTTGAGGTTTCTGGCGCCGCTCTCGAGGACGAAGTTGTAGAAGTGGCCTTCGGGCGTTTGCATGTACTCGATAAACTTGAAGGCGTCCTTCGCCATGTCAAGGCTGTGCCGGTCGCCGAATTGTTCGTAGTGGTCAAGGTAGACCAGCGCCGCGCGCGCTACGTCGTCCACGCAAGCGACGCCTTCGGTTGCGGCCTCAACATACTCATAGCGAGAACTGCGGTCTCCCTTGACCGATGGCTCGCAGTACACCCACCACACAGGGAGTACACTGCCGTCGGCGCGCTTTATCTCGTCGCGCAGATAGTCGAGGTGGCTCAGGTTGATCAAGGCCTTAAAGGAATCGACCTTCCCAACTGCAGATGCCTGACCGGGTATCCCCACAACCAGCGATAGGAGCACCCAAATGCTCAACATTGCGCGCGGTGTAACCCATTTCTCTCTTGTCACATGCGCCGCCCCCTCGTTCCGTCATATGACCCTGGCCCTGCCGGCGATGATGTGTCCGCTGTGCTCCGGCCGTGATACTACTGTGTCCGTCGGGGATCAGTAGGCGCCCTTCAAGATCTCGCTGACTCTCTCAGCCGCCGTATCGACTGCCTCCCGGGCGGACTCTCCTCCAAGAACCGCGCAGTACTGATACTCCTGGGCTATAGCGTCGAATACCTCGATGAGCCTCCCGACGCTGTCAACCCCCCGCGTATAGTGGCTTTGCTCCACGAACCTGGCGATGAGAGGCTGCTTCTTGATGATGACTGCAAAACGCGGGTCGTTCTCGAGGTTCCTGCGGTACGGGATCTGTGAGGTCATGTCCATGAACCTGGCGTCATTCTCTGCGCTTATGATGAACTTGACGAATTCCCAGGCCTCCGCGGGATGCTTGGACGTGGTGAATATCCCGATATTCTTGGGATCCCCGTAGGTGTAGACCACCTTGCCCTTGTAGTCGTCCGGAACCGGGACGTGCGTGAAGTCGTAGACGAAGTCCCTGGGCTTCATGGCCTCGTAATAGGGAATCGCCCAGGGCCCGGTTATGACGGTCGCCACCTTGCCCTGGAGGAACACGTCCCCCGCGAACGTAGACTTAGGGGCATAACCCCGTCCGAAAAGGTCCGCGAGAAACTGCATCACCTTAACCCCCGCGGAGTCGTTAAACGTGGCCCGGTTGTCGGAAATGAGCGTCCTGCCGCCGCTCGCGGCTATGTAGAGAGTGTAGAAATCGAAGAACCGCTGCCACCAGATGGGCTCGATGTTGAGACTGATCATCCAGCGGTCCGTCCTTCGGTCTTTTCTTGTGGAACGGACAAGTCTCTCAGCGGAGTCCAGAAACCCACTGTAGGTGGCGAGGCAACTTGGGTCCACCCCCGCAGCCTTCAGCATGTTTACGTTGTATGCCAGCATTATGGGGTTGCTCTTCCACGGAACCTGGTAGTAGCGCCCGTCCGAGGACCGGAACTGCTCTAGCACGCCCGGCGGCAGCCGGTCCTCCATGAACGACAGGAAATCGGGGAAGCTGTCTACAGGGTAGAGGCCTCTGCTCTCCACGAACTGGCTTACCGCTCCGGGGTATATGTTTGCGACGATGTCAGGGGTGGAACGCGCCGCGATCGAGGCGAGCAGGACCTCCTCAGAGGATCTGCTCGCCGGCAGAGGCTGCAGCTTCACCTTGACATCGGAGCGGCTTGCGTTCCACGCGTTCACCACCGCCCGAGCAAACTCGATTTCCTGCGGGTTAGACGATGACCAGAAGTCCAGTTGTACAGGGCTCCCAGGCGCCGTCTCCGTTACACACGGCGCGGACAGCATAGCGGTCAGCATCACAATGGCCAGGACCGCGATAGCCCTCAGGGGTTTCCCAGCTCTGTGAATCGCTCGTTTCCGCAGCTCGTCAAAAGGCCACACGCCGCTCCCTCCCGTGCCGCTGCCGGCCTGCACACCTACCAGCCGGCGAGTATGTCCTTAACTGTCCGGGCAGCATCCTTGATCCCTTGACGCGCGGTCTTCTTGCCCTGCACCACAGCGAGGTCATACTGCCGGGATATCGCGTCGAACATCTCAATCAAGTATTTGCTGTCGTCCACTCCTCGTGTATATACCCCTTGCTCCACAAACTTCCTCATCATCGGGTTCTTCTTGAAGTATTCTGCGAACATAGGGTCCGTGGTGAGCCCTTTACGGTACGGGGGCTGATGCGTGATCTCAAGCCACAGCACGTCGTTTTCCTTGCTCAATATGAACTTGACGAACTCCCACGCCTCGAGAGGGTGTTTGGAGTTGGAGAAAATCGCGATGTTCTTCGGGTCTCCGAAGGTGATTACAGGTGGTTTGACATGGTCGGGAACGGGCACTGGAACGAAGTCGAACTCGAAGCCTTTCGGGGCGTTGGCGAGGTAGTAGGGAATGGACCACGGCCCGGTGATGACCGTCCCGATTCTCCCGTTGAGGAACGGATCTCCGATAGTCGAGCCTTTCGGCGCCAGGCCTTTCTTGAACAGAGTCTGCAGGAATTCGAAGACCTGCACCGCGGCATCGTTCTCGAAATCCACCTTCCCGTCTTTGAGGAGCGTCTTCCCCTGGGATGCAGCGATGTAAAGGGTGTAGAAATCAAACAACCTCTGCCACCAGGTGACGTCGGTGGTTGGTGCGTACAGCCACTGGTCCACCTTGCCGTCCCCGTTGGTATCCTTGGCGAACTTCTCGGCTGCCGCAAGGAAGCTGCTGTACGTGGAAAGGTCCTTGGGATGTATGCCGTTGGCTTTGAGGAGGTTGACGTTGTAGGCCATCATTATCGGGTTGCCCTTCCACGGTATCTGGTAGACGTGGCCGTCCCTGTATGTGAACGCGTCCACCACGTCTTTCGGGGTGCGCGCGTACACGAAATCGTAGAAGCCAGGGAGGGTGTCATGAGCGTACAGCCCTTTACCCGCGATGTACTGAGATATAGCCCCCGGGTATATGTTCGCGCACACGTCGGGAGTGGTCCCGGCGGCGATTGCAGCAAGCAACACTTCCTCCGTGGAGCGGCTCGCGGGCAGCGGCTCCATCTTCACCTGGATGTCCGGATGCGCGTCGTTCCACTTCTTGACGATGATCTTGGCGAACTCGATCTCCTGCGGGTTGGAGGATGGCCAGAAAGTCAGAGTGATCGGTTCCTTGGCGAGAATCCAAGTGGACCAACACCCAAGAGCCAAAGCGACACAGATCACCACGAGCATACCCCTACGGAACATATTGCATCCCTCCTGTGCATCATAAGAAGTTCATGCTACTCCTCAGGACATGCACTCTGCCTGGGGGCGCCGGTGTTGTGTTCGGGGTCGGCGCCGCTCCAGATCTGACGGTACCTGCCTTTCTGAACTCCCACCAGACTTGATATGCCTCTCTATCCCTTGATCCCGGACAGCGCGATACTCTCGATGAAGTACTTCTGGAACACGCAATAGGCCAGGATGACCGGCAAGGCCAGCAGCATGGCCGCGGCCATCTCCGCCGCCACCTGGGCGCCGGCGAGCCCTCCCACGCTGAACAACGTGACCATCTGCGGCATCGTCATGAGGGTCCACTTGCGTATCACGATCAGTGGCCATAGCACCTCGTTCCATGAGCCAATGAAGGTGATTATCCCGACAGTGATGAGGACTGGCTTTGAGAGCGGCCAGAATATGCTGAAGAGTATTCTCAGATCCGAGCATCCGTCGATGCGCGCCGCGTCTACCAGGTCTTTGGGCAGCGAGCGGAAGAACTGCCTGAACACCAGGATGCCCATGTTGCTTATCATACCGGGGACGATCAGAGCCTGGTACGTATCGGTCCACTTTAACCCGACTATGAGCACGTAGAGGGGGATCAGGGTAAGCTGCCCCGGGATCATCATTGTCGCAAGGACCAAGCCGAAGATGAGGTCGCGCCCGATAAACCTCAGCCGCGCAAGGGCATAGCCGACCATTGAGCTGAAGACAAGTACGGACCCGGTGATGGCCGAGGACACGAAGAGGCTGTTGAACAAGGCACGTGCTATCGGGATCTGATTGAAGACCAGGTAGTAGCCGCGTAATGAGAAGTTGTTCGACCACAGGCCGAGCGACCCGATCTCACTCTCAGGCTTCAAGGATGCGGAAGCCATCCAGAGAAACGGGTATATGAACGTCAGCGCAGATGCGGTCAACACCGTGTAGAGGAGAGCGGCTCGGATCGCCTTTGCCATGTGCGACATCCCACACCCGATATCAGTAGTGTTGCTCGGCCTCGATGAGCCTCTTTTGGATCAGCACGACCACAAGTATGAGGGCAGCGAGGGCGAACCCTATGGTCGCTGCATATCCCATGCGTAAGAAGTTGAACCCCTGCTTATACAGGTACAGCACCACGGACAGCGTGCTTTCGGCCGGTCCGCCACCGGTCATCACAAAAGGCTCGATGAACAGGCTAAACCCTCCTATGGTGGAGAGGATCACCACCACCAAGACAACGGGGTTTAGAAGCGGCAGGGTTATTTTCCAGAACTGCTGGGTGGAACTTGCTCCGTCGATGCTGGCCGCCTCGTAGAGTTCATGGGGGACGTTCTGGAGGCCCGCCAGGAACAGGACGATGTAAAAACCGATGTTCTTCCAGGTGGCCATGATGGCGAGGGAGTATATTGCGATGGCGGGGCTGGTAAGCCACTCCACCTGGGAGAGCCCGAGCCTATAGAGGAGAAGGTTTATCACTCCGGTTTCCGTCGAGTAAAGCTGCCTCCAAAGCACGGTAACCACCGCGCCCGAGATGACGAATGGAAGAAAGAATGACGCCCGGAAGAAAGCCCGGAAGGCGATCTTTGCGTTCAGGATGACTGCGATCGCAAGCGCCAGGGCGATTTGAAGCGGTATGTGAAGCGACAGAAACTTGAGGGTGTTGGTAAGCGCGCGCCAGAACGTCTGGTCGTTTATAAGCCTGATTACGTTCCTCAGCCCGACGTATTCCATGGGTGACACGATGTTCCACCTGTGGAACACAAGAATGAACGCAAAGACCAGCGGATATGCTGTGAATACCGCAAAGTGCAGCAAGTACGGAAGGACGAACAAGTAGCCGGCCTTATCGCTGAGCCGGTATTCTTCACGAAGCCACCCGAGCCATCTGCCGGGGCTGACACCCTGGCGACGCCCGGTCTCGCCGGGACGGATCACAGGAGGAGCCATGTCAGGATCACCCCGCCTGAGCCTGCGACGCCTTGCTGGCGACTGACTGCCTGATCACCAGTTCCGTATGCACTACCACGTTGTATGTTGCTGCCTGCGTTTGCTCATCTATCATCTCGAAGAGCAGCTTGGCAGCCAGTATGCCGAGCTCTTTCTTACGGACCCGAACCGTTGACAGCGGAGGGCTGGAGTGCGCCGCCATCTCCACATCATCGAACCCGATCACGGACAGATCCTCGGGCACCCGGAGGCCTGCTTCTTGCGCCGCCTTGAGCACCCCGAACGCCATGAAGTCATTACCTGTCAGAACGGCCGTAGGCACCCGCGGCCTTGCAAGCATTCTTTTCATACCTTCATAGCCGCCCTCGACTCCGAACAGAGCGACGTCTTCGCTCGTGTGGATCCATTCGGAGCGCAGCGGGATGTGATTGTCATCAAGAGCCTGACGGAATCCGTGAAACCTCTCGTTCAGGGAACTATGGCTCATCGGCCCTGAAACAAACCCGATATCCCGATGTCCGAGCCGTATGAGATACTCCACGGCCTCCCTCGCTCCGGTGACATTGTCCGTCACCACGCATGGGACCTTGGGCTTTGCGAGGTTGTTGTCCACCAGAACCAAGGGGATGTCCTCCTCAAGCGCCCTACTGATATAGTCGATATCCACGTCGCAACCTGCCATTATGAGCCCGTCTACCTTCCGATCCCTCCCGAACGCGGTGATCATCTCCAGGTCCTCATCCTTGTTGGAAAGCGTTGAGAAGAACACGTGGTAACCCTTTCTGCGCAGGACCTCCTCCACACCCTCCATCACGAGCCCGTAGAACGGATCGGATAGCAGAGACTTCAGCCGCTTGTTGAACAGGATGCCAATGTTGTCGCTGCGCCTTCGGCACCGGGACAGCCGGGATGTCATCAACGGATGTTGAAGCTCCCGCGCGGCCTCAAGCACTCTATGTCTGGTTTCCTGGCTTATTCGTCCCTTGTTATTGAGAACCCTCGATACCGTAGACACGGAAACTCGTGCGAGTTTCGCCACATCCTCGATAGTAACGCTCATCTGCCTCATTCCTTGCGCTGATCTTGGGTAAGTTGCGCATTTCATTTGCATGACTCTTGCTCATATACTACTTCATATCTTCCGGAATTCCTGCCTCAACAGAGAAAAACTGCGCAATCTCTGCAGTCGCCACCCCGATACAGGTGTCCGCTGCTCCGTAGTAGACAAGAAGCCTCCCGTTGACCACGACGTGGCCGGTGCTGAACACCACATTAGGAATCCACCCGCACCTCTCCCACTCTAGTTCGGGCTCGAGAATCGGCTCAGGTTGTCGATACAGGACCTTCGCCGGGTCGCGAAGGTCCAGAAGGGCCCAGCCCAGCCGGTAAACGTTCCTTGCATCAGCGGCGTGGTAGATGAGGAGCCAGCCTTCGGGAGTGCGGATAGGAGGCCCTGCGATACCTAAACGCTCTGATTCCCAGCCACCGGGAATCGGGCTCATGAGTTTGGTGTGGTCATCCCACGTCACGAGGTCGTCAGAAAAAGCCAGCCATATGTCAGGGTAGCGCCGGTGGAGCATGGTGTACCTTCCGCCCAGCTTCTCGGGGAACAGGGAAGCGTCCTTGTTCGGTTCATCCAGCACGACGCCGTGGCGGGTCCAGTCGATGAGGTTTGCTGAACTCGCCAGGCATATCCTGTAGTCCCCGTCGAAGCGCCCCCCAAACCCGGTGTACATCATGTAGAACCTGCCTTCCAGGTGCACTATCCTCGGATCCTCTATGCCCCGGCCCTCCTGAGGGCCCTCTCCGACCATAACGGGTTTGTCGAGCCGGCTGAAGTTAAGCCCGTCTGTACTGACGGCATAGCCCAGGCTGGACACGTAATCGCCGTAACTTGCGTGGCACGGTAGGTCCGTGGCCCGATAGAGCAGGTGATAAAGCCCGCCATAGTAGACCGCTGCGCAGTTGAAAACTGCGGATCGCTCCCATTGGTGTTCGGGAACTGGGCAAAGGATGGGATTAAGAGATAGTCGAGAGAGTCTGGTCATGGTCCGGCCTCCTGTCTGTCCTTTTGGCTGTCGCCCGATGTCCTCTCGCCTTGCTGGCGCGTCGCGTGCGCAATTGTCCTTATTTCTTGCGCATGACTTTGCGCAGTTTAATTCGACGTAAGAGGTCTTCATTCCTTCCATTTGGACCAGCATCTTGCGAAAGGAAACGTCGCACGGGGGGGGGGGGGACCTCGATACTTGGGAGGTTACTGCTGGCGCCCAGGTCCATTTGTCAGTATTCTTCACTGGAGCCCGTCTTGGCCTGGGAGCCCTTCAGGCAGAGCGACGGATGACGGAGAGATCTGCGGCACTGAGGCAGAAACCCGCAGCACGGTTACGATGCAGGTAGAGGTTAGGAGACCTCAGTTCAGGGGCACGGCTCTGTGAGCCAGCGCAAGGCCGACATCGTCGAGGTGTAGAAGTCCGACCTCCAGAAACGCTGCCACTGCTAGGTGCTCGCCGCATCGCGCGACGGCCATCTTGCCGCCGACATTGAAGCCCGCCGCTCTCGGCATCAGTTGGGTGAGTGCTTCCCTCGCGGCGCCTGTAACCGCGCCCTCATGGGGATGAGAGTCGGAGATAACGCCCTCGCGTTTCGCCGCCACAAGGATGTTCTCTGCAGCTCTCGCGATCGAGGAGACGAAAGGCCCTCCTATATCCACGGCCGCTGCCTTGATGCCACCTTCTGCAAGAGCCTTCTTGAGTTCCTGTTCCTCTTGCCTCGAAGCTGACATCGCCATCCTAACCGCAGCTCTGGCCGCTGCCGTGCTCGGTTTCTCCCGCACCGGTTCGGTACTATGCACCTGGAACCGACCACCTTTTTGCTACAGTTCT
>JBFMGS010000063.1:0-11481 GCA_040752635.1 Bacillota bacterium | reverse complement strand
CTAGAGCCCGTTGAACGCAACCCGCCCTTCCACGATCGTCATCTTCACGGAAAGGCTCCTCTCATCAAAGACGACTATGTCGGCATCTTTGCCAACGGCCAGGCTCCCTTTTGTGTCAGCGGCACCGATAATCCTGGCCGGAGTGACGGTGGCCATTTTCACAGCATCGGTGAGGGAGACCCCGGCCAGCTCCACCATGTTTTTGACCACAAGATTCATCGTCGCCACACTACCTGCAAATGCGCTCCTGTCCGGGAGCTTCGCTACACCATCCTCGATGATCACCTTCTGTTGATCCTCCATCTTTCCCAAGTAATACTCGCCTTCAGGCATGCCTGCAGCCCTCATGGCGTCCGTTATTAGAGCGATTCTATCAGCTCCCTTATATTTGTAGATAAGCTTGAGCAAACTTGCCGGAAGGTGTTTGCCATCCGCGATTACCTCGACCGTCAGCTCGTCCAAGAGAAGGCCGCTCTCAATGACGCCCGCCACGCGGTAGGCACTGATCCTTCGCACCCCGGACATGGCGGAGTACAGATGGGTGACGTGAGTGTATCCCGCCTCAACCGCTCGGCAGACTTCGTCGAAGGTTGCGTTGGAATGGCCGATCGAGGCGAGGATCCTGCGCCGGCCAAGTTCCCTGCCTAACTCCAAAGCCCCCGGCAATTCCGGAGCGGCTGAAACCCTAACTATATCCGGATAGTCGTCTAAGAGCCTCACGTACTCCTCTGCATCCGGATTCTTCAGGTAGTGGGGATTCATTGCCCCCCGCTGTTCTGCTGAAAGATAGGGACCCTCGAGGTGGACACCTATAATCCTGGCCCCGCCGCACCAGGTCTCAGAGTCGCCTTTCTCCTTGGCGTGCTTCGTATTATCCAGCACTTCGAAGAGGGTCTCCAAGGAACTGGCAACAGTTGAAGGTACGATCGCAGTCGATCCCCCCTTGGCATGAGCCCTGGCCATTTCTATCAGCGCCCCCGGGGTGCCGTCCATCAGATCAGCCCCGCCACCACCATGCACGTGTATGTCAATAAAACCTGGAGCGATGACCATGCCGTCTACATCTACGACTCGGGTTGCATCGCTTAACGCAGTACCGACCTCATCCATTGAGAAGATACCGTCCAACTTCTTCCCCTGAATCACAACAGCGCCGCGGGGGATGATCCTCAAAGGGGTAACCACCTTGCCGTTGATGAGAGCTGTTTTGCTTATCTTCTCGGAGTTCGACATGCTTCTCGCAGTCATTTGTAGTGCCTCCTTGTGATGAATGATCGGTCCCGATCACCCCCGAGGGTCTCTCACCCCTTCACGGCCCCAGCGATAAGACCTTTCACGTAATACCGACCCACAAACGCAAATAGTATGATCGGGGGCAAGGCCACGATAACGGAGCTTGACATGAGCATACCCCAATCGATGAAATACTGGTCGAGGAACAACGACATCCCCACCGGAATCGTCTTGAGTTCGTTGGACATGATGAACGCGGAAGCGAAGAGGTACTCGGTCCAGCAAAGAAGAAACGAGTTTAGAGCCAAGGCGGCTATTCCAGGCGCCGCTATGGGGAAGAATATCTTGAACAACACCTGAATCCTGTTCGCCCCGTCCACCAGCGCAGCATCCTCCAGGTCAATCGGAATGCTGGTGAAAAAGGCTCTCAAGGTCCAGACGCTGAAGGGCGCCGTCGTTGTGACGTTCAGGATGATAAGGGCAAGGAGGGTATCCACGATCTCTAGCTTGGAGAAGGTTACGAATAGGGGGATCAGGAGAAGCACGCGCGGGAACACGTAAATGGACAGGAACAGGGTAAATAAGAGCTTGCGCCCACGATACCTGCAGCGGTAGATGCTATAGGCGGCAAGCGACCCCAACATGATCGTGATGAACGTGCTTATGACCGCAACATAGGTGCTGTTGAAAAAGTATCTTAGGAAGTTAACCCGCGTGAACAGGTTTGTATAGTGCTCTAGCGTGAAGGTGCGCGGGAACAGCGTGGGCGTGGGGCTCGTGAGCTCCGGCGTAGTCTTGAAGGAGTTTATGAAGATCCAATACAGTGGAAGAAAGACTACCGAGGAAAGCAGGATTACAAAGCCATACTTTAGAGCGCTTTTGAGCCGTCCCTTTTTCATCGGGTTATTCCTCCCACTCGATCTCAAGGGATCTCCAGAAGTAGACGAGACTACCTACGAGAAGTACAACGAACATGACCACCGACATCGCGGCGGCCTGCGAAATCCTGAATTCCTGGAACGCCTTGAGATATACGAGAATCGGGAGGGTTGTAGTAGCATACGCCGGCCCTCCCCTGGTAAGAAGCCAGATAGTGTCAAATATGTTTGCGGCCCAGAGAAAACACATGAGCGCCTGCACTTTTAGGACTGGCATTATTCCGGGAAGCTCAATATGGATAAACTTTTGAAACGGCGTTGCCCGGTCGATATCTGCCGCTTCGTAGAGTTCCCGGGGAATAGTCTGCAGCGCGGCTAGGAGCGTTACCGCAAAGAAGGGGAACCATCTCCAGACGTTCAAGATGGTCACGCTGGGCAAGGCGAGCCGACGAACGCTGAGAAACGAGACGGGGGTGTTCGTAAGACCAACCTGCTTCAGCAGGTAATTCACCACTCCGAGAGAAGGATCGAGCACCCACTTACCCAGGGTGGCAAGGACAATGGAGGGAAGTACCCAAGGCACGATTATCCAAGTACGTATGAAGTTCTTTCCCCAGAAATCCTGGTTCAAGATCACCGCAGCGATCAATGCAGCCCCGAGCTGGAGCGCTACATTGAGGACTGTCCAAATGGCGCTCACCCACAAGGAGCGCAAGAACGTTGGGGATTTGAAGAGGTTCACGTAGTTGGCCAGTCCGACGTACCTACCGGAAGTTCCTGCATACCCCACGTTCTTTATGCTAAGGATTGCGGCCTCTACTAAAGGGTAAATCAGGGTCCCAAAAACCCATATGAGGAGCGGTATGACCAGTACCAGTCCGAAATAAGGGTCTTTCCCAAACCGCGTGGCTATGTGTCTTACAATCTGCGAGGTTCTCCTCATGACGCTGTCGCCCCCGATATCAGCCTTACCCCGATTCCGCGTGCACTCCCGAATCCTATCCAGGGTAGCCGCCACGACAGGTCCGTCGTGGCGGCTCGTATTGTGACTGATTGGGACCGATCCCTGGGTTATCTGGGTTATTCAGTAGCCTCCCTCATCTTTTCCGCGCCCAGCTTCACGGCTTCCGCTGCGCTCAGTCCGTCAAATATCATCCTCTGGGCTGTCCAGGCGATGAGGCCTTGGCTCATGATTCGGCCTATGTTGGGATGATACGGGCGCCGCGTAAACCCGTAGAGTCTCCCATACTTGGATTGCTCGATCATGAGATCGAATTTCTCCCTGTGACGGGAGATCGTCGGATGCTCAGAGAGGACACGCGACTTCGATGCTTCTACAGTAACCGGCAGGAAAAGCCCGGGTGCGGCAACTAGCAGACGAGCCATGTTGTCGGGCACGTAGAGGTACTCGACAAAGCGCTTAAAGGCCGCTCTGACTTTCGCATCCGTTTTCAGCAGGTGAATGCCGTTTGAGAAGTACGCAGTCCCGGGCTGCCCCCCGCTGTCGGGTATGGGAATGGGCGTTGCTCCCAGGAGGTCAGGCGGCAGCTTGGTTCTCAGGTCCCATTGCTCGATATACTGGCCTTTCTCCATGACCATCGCAACCTCGCCGCCCGTGAGCGCCGCAATGGGCTGATCCCATTGCCACGACGCGGAGCCTGGTGGGGACATGTCAAAGAGCTTCTTGTAGAACTCGTATGCCTCCACAGTGCGGGGATTATCGAAGATGATGTTGCCCTTTTCATCGAAGATGTGTTCCGCCTTGTTGACAACCATAAGCGGGTAAACCTGCTGTATGGTTGCGAGATGCCAGTCCCCCGGCACAGCAATGGGGTACTTGACTACGCCCTTGTCAACCAATGTTTTGCACGCTGCCAGTAGCTCAGACCAGGTTTTGGGAGGCTTTGCCGGATCCAGTCCTGCCTTTTGGAAGAGGTCCTTTCGGTACCACAGGACCTCCGACATCCCGTAGAGGGGCACAGCCCAGTAATGACCGTCGAAGTAGAAGGGGTCCAGGGGGACATCGTAGATTGTGTACTTCTTTTGCAGGTCCTTAACGATATCGTCAACAGGACGAACCACTCGGGTCAGCATCAGGTTCATGCCGAAATCGGGCGTGGTGAAGATGAAATCAGGATACTTACCTGATTGGACGGCAGCGATGGCCTTGACGTAAACGTCGCCCCAGCTCTGCACTTCCACCTTGATCTGGATATCAGGATTTTCCTGGTTAAACGAGTTTACCAGTTCTTCGATAGCCTTGACCCGTGTCGGCCGGGCTTCCATGTGCCAGAGAGTAAGCTGGAGAGGCTTCTCGGCACCAAATGCGGGCGCCATGGTGAGCAGCAAGCTGAGCAAGACTGCCAGGATTATACCTATCTTAATGGCCTTCATCGCATACCTCACCCCTTCGTGTTTTTTTGAATCCACCCCGGATTAAGACACCTGTCTCGGACTATGTCGCCATGTCTCACCTCCCTTACTGTTGCTGAGCAGAGACCATGGGGTAAACCTCCCCCCCATATGGCAAAACAGAGATCCTGGCGGAAGGACCATGAGAGGCCAGAGCATCCACCAGTGCAAGTTCGACCGAACTAAACTTGATAAATCCTGCTTCGGTTGCATCCCTGGAGCTTAAACCCTCTGACACCAGGGCCACTCTCACGCGCTTCCGTATCCTGGCGGTCGCTGCGGCTACGGATACTGCCAGCGGGTCGCCACCTGCATGTAAAGCAGACTTGGTTTGGTCGAGCAGGCCTTCTATGTCATCCCTGCCTACCAGGCGCATGAAATCCGGATGTGGGCCGACGCCCTCCGGACAAGGAGTTACTAAGATTAGAGTGCCCCCGTCCTTTACCAGGAAGTCACCGGAGACGAGCCCCTTGCCGGCCTGCCAGAAATCCCAGTCAGCCGGGTAGGAACTCACGATGGCAATTTCAACTCTGCCTCGGGCCTTAACCCCGAATAGGTGTTTGGCATACTCCACCCCTGCCCGGTGCGCCTTAATGTAGTGCCCGGCCACCGCCTTATAGATCCGTCCTCTCGGGGTGCAAACGACGTTCACGATGAAATGAAGACCGACCGTGTCCACCCATCGTTCCATGTCTTGCCTGACGGGACTCTTGTCTGAACCCCACATATTCCACGGTACTCGCCCGTGTTGAAGGTGAAAGGTCGCGACTGTTTCCTCCCCTGTGATGCCCGGGTAGATTATTTTTGCACCTCCGGACCAACCCACCGCAGGGTGTGGCACGATGCTTCCCAAGCCGATCCTAATATCAGCCGCGACTGCTCTCTTATCCGCCCAGACACGCACTCCCCCGGGTGCAATGCCGAGCTCGACCAGGCGCGTCTTATCGCGGAACTCCGAATTGAAAACAGCTATTCGTTCTCTTATCTGCCTACCAACCTTCTTATCGATTTCAGCCGCTGTCATCGGCCTGTGGCTGCCTAGGGCCATGATGATGACTATGCGGTCGTCGGATACTCCCGCCCTGTGCAACTTGTCTAGCAGGATGGGCAATATCCTATCTGTAGGAGTGGGCCGACTTATGTCGTCGCAAAGTATAGCCACTCTGCACCCGGGGAATGCTAGCTCTTCAAGGTCCGGTGTGCCGATGGGGTTCTCTATTGCCCATCTGATCTCAACAGACTCGTCGGCAGGAAACTCGACCGCATTCGGATATAGTACCTCACAGAAATTGGCATCAGGTATATCGATGGCAATCTGGCGCTTTCCGTAAGGTATAGATACTCGCGGCATCAGAACCTGCCTCCCTGTGAAACCCTGGGAAACTCGAGTCTTAGTTGGCCTGGATCCTGGCTGCGCGGCGATAACCAGGGTCCGCGCCCCCGGAATACGCCCTAGGGACTACAAGGAGTACGACCCAGCAACTACAACTTGCCTACCGGCTTTGACCATAAAGGCAGTCTTATAGAACAGGATCAGGTACCGTTGCATGGACGCCTCCATTCCTCGACTGAAAAGAGATCTTCGATCGCTAGCGAGTACGCTCCCATCAACGCCGGATCCGTCGCCATAGTGGAACGAACGATCTTAACCGCTTGTATGATCTCTCTAAGCGCGCGTTCTCTCGCTTCTCTGTTCACAGCATCGAGAAAGAAGTCTCCAGCCCTCGACAGTTCTCCGCCGAGTATTACCATCTCGGTATTAAAAAGGCTCACTAGATTGGCAATCGCGAGTCCGACTGTCTTGCCTGTTTCGTGCAGTATCCTCTGTACTTCAGGCGTATTAGCAAGACCCGACCTTACTATATCGTCGACAGTAACTCGTTCCTTCGAGAGCCCCAACGCAGTAAACGTCTCGTCAGAAACCTCGGACTTTACTCTCGCCAGGACCGCTCGAACTCCACACACAACTTCAAAACAGCCTCGTTGCCCGCAAGCGCAAATGGGACCGTTCTCAGGATACACAGCCACGTGCCCGACTTCGCCGGCGTATCCGTGCGCCCCGCCATAGATTTGGTTATCAATTATGATCCCCGCGCCAATGCCGACGGAAAGATTCAGGTATATCAGGTTAGCGCATCCTTGCGCGACGCCATACATTTTCTCCCCTAGCGCAGCGGCATTTGAGATGTTCTCAACATGCACAGGAATTCTGCCAAGACGCCCGGATAATGCCTCACCTAGAGCAACGTTTTGCCACGCCAGGTTTGAAGAGCGCGCCACAATCCCTCTATGAGAATCAATCAGCCCGGGAGATGCAACCCCGCACCAAAGCACCTGGTCGTTCTTTATTCCCAACCGTTCTGTCATGTTATCAAAAGATGTTCCTATGACGTTCACAACATTCCCGGGCGCGGACGTATCCGGCTCAAGGCGCTGGGTCTCTAGTATAGTTCCGGCTAGGTCCAGGATGGCTGTGACGATTTCGCCGTGCTGTATGCGCACCGCAAGAATGAACCCGGCGCACGGATTCAGTTCCAACATGACGGGACGTCTTCCCCCAGTGGAAATCCCCCTGCCTACCTCCTTCACAATGCCCGACCTGATCATCTCGTTTACTATCACGGTGACTGTAGGCGGGGTTAACCCTGTAACCTTGGCTACTTCGTGTCTGGCGATAGGACCGAGTTTTCGGATTGTGTTCCTCACCAGCAAACGGTTGAGAACCTTAACATCCCGGCTGTTGCTTGCAGGTTTCGCATGCCTCATTGATTCCAACTATGTCCTCCAGTCTCTATAAATCCGACCGCCGGGTCCGGCCGAGGGCTTGCCCTTCGCACCCTCTCACATTCTGGCGAACCGGCAGCCAGCCGACGCCTTTTCCTTTCCCTCACAAGAACTCTGAATTCGTTACACAGTTATCCGACCGGTCTTTTCGGTCTTCTTTACTACCTTAGGTGCTTTATCCTGGGGAAGTACATTTCTTCATACTTCTTGTTCATTCTGTCGCCGTCAGGCATGTTAGCGCTCATCCACACAGGCGGGGTTATGCCCATCTCCAGGAGTTTCTCAGCGGTTCTTATCATAAGAAGATTGATCGCAAACGAATTGGCAAACGTCGAGGTAGGACCCATTTTCTGCACCACGCCCGGCACTTCTACAACCGCATCTCCCAGAGGCAAATGATTATTGATAAAGACGTCTACCAGCTTATAAAGGCTCTCGCCGCTAGGATGGCGCGCCGGGCTCCCTTTTGGAACAAAATCCGCAAAGGAAGTTGAGGTTATACCGATCGAAGTCACGCCGCGTCTCTTACATTCAAGCGCGCAATCGATCGTCATCGCGTTGATGCCATAGGCATTGACTATTACAAGGACGTCTCCCTCGGTGATCCCATACGAATCAAGCACGGTCTTGGCATATCCACATGTCCTCTCAACGAGGTTTGAGCGCTTCGCGCCGTGTATAAGATTGGTGCCTGCGTCGAGCATTGCGTTTATCGGAACGAGTCCGCCGCTTCTCCAGAACGCTTCCTCAACGGCCATGTTCGAATGGCCACCGGGGCCTATAATGTTTATCAGGCGATCTTCAGATACAGCCTTCGCCAGCAAGCCAGCGGCCTTGTCAATGGAGTCCCTCTCCTTGCTCTCGATCTCCTTCAGAATGGACACGACGGCATTAAGGTAATCAAGCGCGGTTTTCGTCATGATATCCTCTCCCTCCACATCTTTGCCCGGCTTACATTTTCAGCCCAGTAGGCAATGAACTGATCGAGCGTCGCCCTGACATACGGAGCTTTCAGGTACTCGTCTGGCATCAGACCGCTGGCCTCATATGCCTTCGCCCAGCCTGGCCAGATACGTCTGAGCACTGCTTCTCTCTTCTCCCATACGGAACCCGCCGCAGGGGTCCCATCAGGATTCATTCCATCTCCTATCGTTTCCCACCGCTCTATCTTCAGTTGGTCGGCTTTTGCTAAACCTATGGACATTCTTTGGATATTCCCGAAATCCGTAGAGAATGGCACGCCCAGGAGGTCAACGTTCTGGTGAAACTTGCGTTTAGAGGCGGTAAGTATCCTGATCTTCTTACACCCGTAGCTTGACCTTAAGAGCACGACCACCCTCTTGGTCAGGAGGGTCCCCGCATGATCAATCGCATCCTCCTCGATACAGGGCTCGAAATCGATCCCCGCTTGCTTCATCAGGGCAATGAATTCAGGATTATTGATCGCTGGATCCTCGAGAGTCTTGATGCTGACAGGGTTAGCAACGCTCGAACGAAAAGGGCTTTCCTCGGGGAGAGCAGAGAAAAGGGTGTTAATACGATAGCTTCTAATCGAATCATTGAACCTTCCTATCATGCTCGTGACCACCGATCCGCCTTGTCCTTCGTCTACTCTCTCGCCGGTCCGCCTCTCGTACTCCTGTATTCCCTCCTCAATTGCCAGGCTTGACGCCACCATCTGCGGCACGTCGTACGATAGGGTCATGTTAGTCAGTAAGCGCTCCTTCAAAGCGTCAGGATACTTACCGTGATACCCCGCATTGAAAGCTTTGACCACGTTCAGCGCCACTTGACTTGTGCATGCCACCTTAAAGTGATTGTTTGGCTTTCCCAAGCGAGCGCGAACCAACGAGACATAAGGTTCGCCCGCCCCGTCAAGAAGCACATCGTCGAATTGCCTTACTCTTTCCGCCAATGCTGCATGAGTACTTGCACCCGCAAGGATCAATTTCTCTTCATCATCATGCCAATCCGGCCTCAACTGGAACGACACGCGGCCGAGGCCCCTCAGCAAGAACACCGATCTGAGGGCCAGCATAGCGTCGGCAACCACCCACTCGGTGAACCTAGTGGCCGCCCAGTCATCAGGCATGCCTAGATCGACCTGTTCGCGGGCTATCCTCCTCCGGACCTCATGCCACTTGTTCGGGAACAGTCGTATGAAATCGGCGGCCTGTTGCCCCCATACGTTCCCGAAGCCATCAAGGTCGTCCTCCCCAAGCACAGCTATAACTGGGTTTGTAGTGCCGCCAAGACTGCCTATCTTACGACACCTGGCAGCCTGAAGGCCATAGTCGTTGAAGAACTGCGTCGCCGTTTTCCCATCTTCACGTGCCAGGAACAGAGCAGGATAGTACATATCTGGACTGTACAGGGCGGAAAAGCATTTCAGGAACTCACTAACTGTGTGGTAGGGGTCATTCCCGGTGTTGGCCTGCCAATCCTTTGCCCATCCCACGAAAAGATTATCTCCCTTGTTAACAGCCAAGTCTTCGGCTTCTACCTCACGTAGGCATTCCCGGACATCGTCAGGAGCAACTGTTTCCCACCTGCTCAGCATGTTTTGACACAGGGCTCTCGCCTTGGTAACGTCACGCTCAGCAAGCACAGATGGGCCATGCAATTCCTGAGACTGCAGGTTATACCCAAGTTCTACTATGGAATTCAGTGAATCCGCTATCCCCAAGAGGTATGACGTGCTTCGCTTTCTCGTTTCAACCCCGCCACGAGCGAAAGCCGAGTCTAGGGTAGAGACCGCCGTGTTCAAGTGACATAGAAACGTGGCAGGCTGGGTAAAGAAGAGAGTCTTCTGGCGGGCCAGTTCTAGATCCCATCCGGCCATCATGGTCGCGGTCCTTGGTTCGTTGTTTAGGACCAGATCGATCACGACCTTGCTCATGCAGCCAATTTCGGGGGATAGGTTTTCTTTCCTCATCCAGAGGTCACCCCACGTTGAGCTTTGCGCCCCTGCCTCTTCGAAGCATCCGAATCCAAGATAGCTGTCTCGCAAACATCCGAGTCTAAGATAGCTATCTGCGAAGACGCACCTGCTCAAGGTCTGATGCCGCCTCCCTGTCCAGGAAAAGAACGGCACACGGATGCATACGGAGCACGGAAGCGGGACAGGCAGCTTCGATTGGGCCTTCAAGGGCTCTCTTCACTGCTTCTCGCTTTCTGGGGCCGGGAACAATGCAATAAATATGCCTGGCTGACATAATCGCCGGTATAGTCATTGTCAGAGCATGCGTCGGAACCAGATCCAGTGAGGGGAAACAGACGTCGTGTACCTGTTGCAGACGGCATTTCTCGTCAAGGTGTACTTCCTTAACGAGGACCGGGTCCTCGAAATCAGCGACATGCGGATCGTTGAACGCGATGTGGCCGTTTTCCCCTATTCCTATACATGCTATATCCAGCGGGTGCTCAATGATAAGACGAGAGTATCTCTGGCATTCTATTGAGGGGTCAGTGCTATTGCCCCTTAGGTAATACACTTTGCCTGGATGTACCCAATCGAATAGTCTATCTTTAAGGAACCGCCCGAATGCCCGGGGAGCGTCACTTGGCAGCCCTAGATACTCATCAAGGTGAAGAGTATTGACGCGAGACCAGTCTAGGTTAGGGGTAGACCTCAATGCTGCCAAAAACTCTTCCTGGGAAGGGGCGGCCGCGAAGACTATGTTCACCCGTTCTCTCTGCTTGAGCACGTCGCTCATGAACTCGGACACCTGTGCCGCCGCTGCCGTTCCCATCAGATGACGATTGTCATATATCTTCACGGTGAGCTTGTCTACGTTGAATTGCTCTTCAGGAAGCACGTCTTCACGTCTCAGGATTGATTCCTCCCGGTTCGCTTGTGGAGAACCCTGACAAGACTTCAAACCCTTTTTCCTTCTCTCAGAGACTTGCCGCTTCCGTGGATCGCACAAGTTCTCAGTCTCTATGAGTGGGCTTCTGCTCAAGCGCAAGAACGAGAGACGCAGTCGAGGTCATTCTTTATTAGTCGCAATAAGTAAGTTCTACTCGTAGGGCGAAATTCCTCCTGACATAGAGAAATTCTTGCAGGCTTCCCTGTATGCGCCTCCGTGCTCAAGAACCCTGAAGGCCTTATAAGACTCACTTAGCATTGTGTTGGGCGGTAGAAGACCGCGCCCGAGCCTATTCCGCGGATGTG
>JBFMGS010000062.1:0-11500 GCA_040752635.1 Bacillota bacterium | reverse complement strand
CTGATTTCCAGTTGACAGGTAACAGGGTTCAGATTGCCCGTATTGTGCACGAGGAACGTGACTAGCGTCTGCCGGGAGATATCATATGACCTGCTGGCTTTGTAAGTATCGGTTGACATGAAAGGTCCTTCGACGTGGCTCTCAAAACGTGGATAGGGTCTTTCCCATAGCAAGCCGTTGCATGGGCAATACCCTTGTACGCATTCCGTATCTGCTTCTGCAATGAACGTCAAAGCGAGCTCTTGTTTCAGGATATTCCCCGCCGTTATCTCGGAGCTCAGCACCTCGGCGTCTATCCAGGCGTATGGTTTCATGCCCGGCTGCGCACCAACCACAGGTATTACAGCGCTCGCGGGAACGGTATAACTTGTGTGCGCTACGTCGTTGTCTGCCGTGATGTACAACGCATCAACATGGATCTGCGATTGCACGAGCACCTTATCGCTTAAGACAACCGCGGAGATGGCCACTGCGGTAGCGGTGACTTGCGTCACTTTAAGCCCCGGATGGTCAAGACGAACCGCGTTCCCTATACTCCGCTCCACGGCACCCTTTCCCACTACCACGGCAAATCGGATCGTATTGCCCGGGCAAAAGAGATCAGACGCCATGCCGCCCGTCCTCCTCCCAGCATTTGCCACAGGAAAGGCGTCGCTCTCCGTCTGCGGTCACCCGTCCTTCAAAGCAGCTCCGTATCACAGTACTGTACACGCACGGCAACGAGAATGTTAAACCGGGGGGAAAGACTGCCCAAGGTTTTTCGTAAGGTTTTTTGTGACGACACTTCTGAGGAACTAACAACGAAGTAGAAGCTCGTCACATCAGGCACTAAAGCCAGCAGGCTGCACAAGCTATGTCCCAGACGCATACTCTAAGTTGAGTCCGGAACCAAGAGAAACCGCGCTGCTTGCGTGGTCCATAAACAGCCGTGCCGGGTGAGTGATCGTGAGAGTGTTACTGGTGAATCCCAGTGGGGGATACTTCCCCCACGAGTATCCACCGCTGGGACTCCTATACATCGCATCGTACCTGAGAGCTAATGGACACGTCGTAGGGTTTTACGACGAGGGCGCCATAAGGAGGGATCGCCTTTCTATATGGTCGTACGCTGAGGCATTTGAACCGGAGGTCAGCGGTTTTTCCCTCTACACAACGAATGTCTTACACGCATACGAACTCATCAAACAGTGTAAGGCACGATTTCCCGAGTGCACCGTAATCGCTGGGGGGCCGCATGCCACAGCGGTTCCGGAACTGACCATGGCAGAATGCCCACAGGTGGACTACCTCGTCGTTGGAGAGGGCGAGATAACGACCGCAGAACTGCTCGCGGCGCTCGCTCGGGGAGAGGACGCGTCGGGGATCTCTGGCGTGGTGTTACGCCGCCCGGGATCCGATCCCTGCCGCGGAGTCATGGCCGGTCCGCCCCGTCAGCGAATCCCGAACCTGGATCTGTTGCCGCATCCCGCCTATGACCTTTTGGAGGGTTCCGAGTACAGCGGCGACCAACTTGTGCTCGGCACGAGGGTTGCCAGCGTCATAACGTCGAGGGGCTGCCCGCATAACTGCGTGTTCTGCAACAAGGCGGTGTTTGGCTCTCGCTACGTCAGACGGAGCCCGGTGAACGTGGCTGAAGAGATCGAGGCCCTGGTAAGACGTTCCGGCGTGGACTCGATATACTTCATGGACGATCTCTTTGCGGTAGACCGCGGGTGGCTTGAGGAGTTCTTCTGTGAAATGGAGGCCCGCGGGCTCCGCCTTCCCTGGAAATGTGAAGGCAGGGTAGACTCTCTCGGTCCGGCGACTTTCAAGCTAATGCGGGCACACGGGTGCTACCTTGTCCAGTTTGGGGTTGAGTCTGGAAACAACGAGGTTTTACAGGACATCCGCAAGCGAATAACTGTGGACAAGGCGCAGGCTGCCTTTAAAGCCGCAAGGGCCGCAGGGCTTATGACCCACGGGTTCTTTATGCTCGGGCACAGGCTCGACACGCGTGCAACAATCCGCGAGACGATGGATTTCGCGAAAAGCCTGGACCCGGATTTCGTATCCTTTTTCGTTCTCGTGCCGTTCCCGGGTACCGAGGTCAGCAAGTTGGTGCCGGACGAAGTTCGGCATGACTGGAGCAGGATTCAGTATCTCGGCTGGGGCCGTGCACGAACTGAGATGCCCGTCTCCATATGTGAAGTCTCACCTGAGGACCTCCTGAGCTACCAGGAACAGGCCTTGCCCGAGTACTTCGGGAGGATGCGCTATCTTCGAAGGAACGTCTTCGAGACGCCGGCAGATAACGAGCTCCTGAAGTTGAAGGAAGAGTGGTGGGCGAGTTTCTCGAGACGTCTCATAATGCTGGAAAAGCAGGGCGCGAGAGTGTTCGTCTTAGAGATGGACCGCAAACGGGCTGAGAAGCTTCTCGACGATGCCGTCGTCCTCATGAAGCGGGGGGATTTCGAGGCCGCCATGGCTGCGCTCGAAGAGGCGGAGCCGGGTATGCTCACGAATCCCGATCTCCTGAACGGCCTGGGCGTTTGCTACTTCGAGACTTCACGACGAGGGACACCGCTCGCACGCCTTGCTAAGCTTTGCTTCGAGCGAGCGCTTGCCTTCGACCCCGCTCACGCCGGCGCGCGCGCCAACCTCGCTATGCTTGCCGGGAAACCAGCTTCGGGCGTCGCGGACTGCAGAGGGGATAGAGAGAAACTACCAGATCTTTTAAGCATTGCCGGCCTGGAACCAAAACGCGCCGGGGTCCACAGCGGTGATCGCCCATCGTCATCGGGCACGAGAGCCTCGGAGAGCTCCAGCCCTTGCCTTCGGGTCACTCCCTCTGTGGAACCAGTCCTCCCCCGGGAAACTCGGGAGAGCTGTGCAAGACTGGCGCTTGTCACCACCTACAATCAGCGCTGCGGCCTTGCAGGCTACGCGCGATACCTGTGTGACCACCTGGATCCCGCCACCACCCATATCCTTGCCGAAACATGTTCTGACGCAGAACGCATCCACGACGACGGCTCGAACGTGGTACGTTGCTGGAACAGAACCAACCCGGACTACGGCGAGCTTTGCCGATCCGTTGGCCTCTTGGGGGTGGAGATCGTCCACGTCAACTTCCAGGTGGGTCTGTTTCACCCATCGCTGGTAGACGCCGCCCGCGCCTGGAGGCGAGAAGGTAGGCGCACGGTCGTAACCGCGCACGCGACCCCCTTCGGCGTCTTTGATTATCGGAAGCTCAGTGGCGTAATAGACGCCTTCGTGGTGCACACCTCCCAAAACAAACTGGAGCTGGTAGCGCAGGGGTGTGATCCTGAGAAGATCCGTGTCATCCCCCATGGATGTCCGCCGCCTTCACACAAGGACATCTCTGACGCCAAAGCCGATCTCGGTGTGCCGCGCGGGACCAGGGTGATAGTGTCATTCGGATTCATCGACCCTCACAAAGGCATCCTCGAGGTCATCGATGCCGTGGCCGCTCTCAGGAAACATATGGACGTTATGTATATCGTCCTCGGGACGGTCCATCCCCACAGCCGTGTGGGCGCAGAGTACCTCAGCGCTTGTAAGAATCGGGCGCATTCTCTCGGCATCAGTGACAGCGTCATCTTCCGCGAAGAGTTCCTCGAAGATGAAGCGATCATGCGGATAATTCAAGCTTCGGATGTCATCGTCATGAATTACAAGAGCACTCGCTTCGAGCCGTCCCTTGCGGTTAGAGTCGCGCTTTCGGCAGGGCGGCCTGTGGTTGTGTCTGCTACGCCTCCGTTTGCGGACCTCGGCGAGGCGGTCCTGCGGGCGTCGGGCGGGCTGCCGCTCGCTCAGGCCATATACCTCGTGCTGGCTAATCCTTTCCTTGCGAAAAGCCTTTCGGATGCTGCTATTAGCTACGTCATTGAGCACGGGTGGGACCGAACAGCCGCGGCATACAGTGAGCTCTATGGGAGAGTAGCCCACATGTCGTCCTCCGCGGGCACCGATGTCGATCTCTTGGAACGCTACTACAGCCACCCGGACTCCATTTACGATGAGGCGGCCTCTCGCGAGCGGATACAGTGGTTGAGAGGTCAGGCAGCCGGAAACGTCCTGGAAGTCGGGTGCGCGACGGGCTACGTGGCTGAGTACATTGGGGCTTCCGTCGGTGTGGACATCGACGAGGGCAGACTCGAGGTTGCACGAAGATTGAGGCGCGGGTGCAGGTTCGTAAATGCGGATATCACCGGGTCATTACCGTTTAAGGGCGGGGAGTTTGACACCGTTGCTGTGCCGGATGTGATAGAACACCTCGATCTCAGCCAGGTGCCCCATGCTCTGAGAGAATGCGCCCGTGTGGGAAAGCGCATCATCCTGACGGTACCGAACGCCGGGAAACCCAATTTCAGGAAAGACCTCGTGGATAATCCTGAGCACAAGTGGCGTGCGATCAAAGAGAACCTGACGCATCTTCTGGTCGAGAACACCGGAAAGGCGCCCGTCATCACGACTACTTCAGAGGAGGACTTCCTTCTGGCAGTCGTAGACCTTCATGCCCCTCCCGAGCCCACGGAAACCTCGCCTCACACCGTTTTGACGGGCCTCGCACCGTGCCCGGACGGTGAGATTACGCCTGACGGGACTGCCGCAGCTCCATCTGTGAGTCGGCAGGAGACGAGAGGCAGCGAGGAAGCGGAAGGCCGGAAGAACGTATCCCTCGGGGCCGCCAGTCTGCCTGCGGGCACACCGGGGGCCGGAGACGTGGTCGTCCCAATCGTCCCAATAGTGTGGCACGCCCCGGTTTTCGATCCCAGTGGCTATGCCGGGCAGGCAAGGAATCTCGTTCTCGCGCTTGATCGCCTCGGGGCCGACGTGCGGCTCCGTCCGATACGCTGGAGCAGGCTCGGTGCCGGGCTCGGCGGTGATGTCTCTGCAAATCTCGAATCTCTCGCCTCTCGTCCCTCTCCCAAGGCAGGGTTCGTCAACGTGTGGCACGTTTTCCCTCCATCCTTGTATCGAAGGATGGATGGCGCGGTCCTCAACGTCGGCCGCCTGCTTTTCGAGACGGACCGGATACCCGAGTCGTGGGTCGGCGCTCTGAACGGGATGGACGAGATATGGGTGCCGAGCGCCCACAATGTTGAGTCGTTTGCGCGGTCAGGCGTCAGCCCCGACAAACTCGTAAAGATTCCAGAACCAGTTGACACAAGTGTCTTTGATCCCGGCTCGCCGGTGCCCCGCCTCAACATAGACGGGGCAAAGGGGTTCAAGTTCCTATCGGTGTTCGACTGGCAGCGTCGAAAAGGCTGGGACGTGCTCATCAGCGCATACATCGAGGCTTTTGACCAGCATGACGACGTGTCCCTTGTGATCAAAACGTACTCCTCCTGGGGCCGCACGGCAGACGGGATTGACGGCGATATCTCCGAATTCCTCAAGAGTCTCGGGCGCAGCCTCCGGGATATACCCCAGATTGTGCTGATTTGCGGGGTGATGAGCCACCGCGACCTTGTAGGCCTCTACAAAGCAGCAGATGCGTTCGTGCTGCCGAGCCGGGCGGAAGGATGGGGTTGCCCCTACGCTGAAGCCATGTCTATGGCCCTCCCCACCATCGGCACCCGATGGGGTGGAAACACGGAGTTCATGAACGACCAAAACTCCTTCCTCATTGACGTTGAGGATCTCGAGGAAGTGCCGGAAGAAGTGCTACATGAGGTGCCTCTCTACAAAGGCCACAAGTGGGCGAGGCCGAGCACAAACCACCTTGCGAGCCTCATGCGGAAGGTATTTGATGATCGGGAAGAGGCGGTGAAGGTCGGCCGTCGGGCCCGGACGGATATGGAAGAGAGATTCTCATGCGACGTGGTAGCCCAAGCGCTCCTCTCGCACCTGCGCGAGCGGAGCCCGTCCGAGCGGTCCGGACCCGCACGGAAAGCGGGCATCCGCGTGGCCGATCAGGATGACGTCCGTGCCGGCCGCAGTCCAAGTGAGCGGACGGAAGGAGCGGTTGTGGGTCCGGAGAGGCGCGGCGTGGGCACAGGAGGACCGGTTGCCGCCGTGAAGCCCCGGCGCCGGGCCACCAGAGGTAGGGAGAAGCAGGGGGCAGGCAAGAAAAGCGAAATGCGCCTGGTGTGGCAAGGGTCATTCTTCGTCAACCACAGCCTGGCTCATGTGAACAGGGAGATGGCGCTTGCCCTCCTTCGAGACCCTCGGGTCAAGCTCGGGCTTGTTCCGTACGAGCCGGATGAATTCGGGCCAGGAGACGACCCCGTCCTTTTGCGGCTTGCCGCGAGAATCGCAGGCTTCCCCGGGGCGGCCGATTTCCACGTTCGCCACATGTGGCCGCCGAAGTTCGACGAGCCTCCCGGCGGCGCCGCTCTTATAGTGATGCAGCCATGGGAATTCGGCGCTTTGCCTGTACCCTGGGTCGAGCCGCTGAAACGCGCGGTGTGGGACGTATGGGCGCCGACAGGGTACGTGAAGGACGTGTTTGTCTCCGGAGGGATTCCTGAGGACAAGGTTTGCGTCATACCCTACGGGTTCAATCCGGACCTTTATCACCCGGGATCCAACACGCGCGGGCCTTCGGCGGGGTCCGAAGCAAAGCGGGTGTTCAGGTTCTTGTTCGTCGGCGGCACGATACCGCGAAAAGGCGCGGACGTGCTGCTCCGGGCCTATCTCCGAGAGTTTCGTCCCGACGAAGAGGTGTGCCTGGTCGTGAAGGACTTCGGCACCACCAGCTTCTACGCCGGCCAGGGCCTCGGTCCCGAAATCGCGAGGATAGCTGCGAGGAGCGACGTCCCCAGGATCGTTTACACCGATACGGTGCTCAACTGGAGGGCCATGCCGGAACTCTTTCGATCTGCGGATTGTCTGGTCCACCCGTTCCGCGGCGAAGGTTTCGGGCTACCGGTGCTCGAGGCCATGGCCTGTGAAGTCCCGGTCGTTGTCACCGGGTACGGCGCCTGCCTCGACTTCGTCAACCCGGACGTGGCCTACCTCGTTGAGGCAAAGCAAGTCGTGTGGGACGATAAGCGGGTGGGCGCTATGCCCACGGTCGATTATCCCAGGATGGCGGAGCCCTCCGAGGAACACCTTCGACATCTCATGCGGTACGTGTTTGAGCACCGGGAAGAGGCAAAGGAGAAAGCCGGGAAGGCGAGGCAATATGTCCTCGACAGGTTCACCTGGACGCACGCGGCCCGAAAGGCTATTGCCCGGCTCCTGATGCTACGGGGGTGAACCGCGTGGGGGAGACCATCAGCCTGTGTATGATCGCCAAGAATGAGGCGGACCTCATACGTAAGAGCCTCCTGTCGGCATGCGGGCATGTAGATGATATGGTGGTTGTGGACACGGGTTCAGACGATGCCACCCCGGATATCGCTCGCGCCTGCGGGGCCGGAGTGCATCACATCGAGTGGAATGACGACTTTTCCGAGGCAAGGAATTATGCTCTCGACCAAGCCCGGGGAAGCTGGGTGCTGGTGCTCGATGCTGATGAAGAGCTGGTAACAAGCCCGGGGGTGCTCCGGGATCTCGCCGTGCGGGACGACAAGGTGGACGGGTACTTTCTCAAGATCGTGAACTACTTTGGCGCTGATGCAGGCCGGGGACGCGTAAACAACCTTGCCCTGCGGTTTTTCAGAAATAGGCCGGATTACCGCTTCGCAGGGGCAGTCCACGAACAATTACCAGGGCTCACAAGAGACCGGCCCGACCGCGTCGCCCTGGCGGGAAGCGGAGTCTGCATTCTTCACTACGGGTACCTCGACTGCCACGTGGCGCGACAGGGCAAGGCCGCGAGAAACCTCAGGATTCTGAGGAAGGAGGTCGAGCGGCACCCTGAAGATCCTTTTGCCAGGTACAATCTTGGTGTTGAATGCTATAGGTGCGTCATGCACGAAGAAGCCGCCACTCAACTTGAACGGGCGCTGGCAGAGGCCCCACCGGGCGCTCAGTATACCTCCAGAATGTTCTATTATCTGGCGAACTCCGTGAAGAGCCTCGGGAGGCACCAGGACGCTCTCTGTATCCTAGACGAAGGCCTCGGCCGTTACCCCGATTTCACCGACCTAGCGTTCTTGAAAGGTACGATCCTGTACGAGTTGGGGCGGTTGGATGAGGCCGGGCGCATGTTCGGGCGGTGCCTCGAGATGGGCGAGGCCCCGGCATGCTATATCTCGCTTGAGGGCGTGGGCTCATACCGGGCGCAGGAGGCCCTCCGCGCGGTCGAGCGCTGCAAGAGGGACACCGATGCGCGGGTCCCGCACCGATCGCCTCGGCTTAGCCTCTGCATGATCGTGAGAGACGAAGAGAAGAACCTCCCCCGCTGTCTTGAGAGCGTGCGCGGCGTGGTGGACGAGATCGTGATCGTGGACACCGGGTCCACAGATAGGACTTGCGAGGTGGCTAGAGCAGCAGGCGCACACCTCGTGCACCGTCCCTGGACCGGGAGCTTTTCGGACGCGAGAAACGCTTCCCTGGAGTATGCCACCGGAGATTTCGTGCTCATCCTCGACGCGGACGAGGCTCTCGTGACAGAAGACGGGCCCCGGCTTCGCGATCTCCTTGATAGCGAAGCGGACGGCTTTTTCCTTAAGGAAATCGACTTCCTGGGCGAAAGATCAGGTGTTGACTTCGCACCACATCTTGCTTTTCGCATTTTCAGGAACGAAAAGCATTACCGGTACTCCGGAGCCATACACGAGCAGATTCTCGGGTGTATTCGCAGCCACAAGCCTTCGGCCAGGATCGAAGTCTGCGACGTTCGGATACTTCATTACGGCTACCAGCCTGGAAGCCTCAAGGCGAAAGACAAGATAAGGCGCAATCTCGAGATACTCCAAGGAGAGGTCGCGCGGAACCCGACTGACAGGTTCGTCCGGTACAACCTGGGCGTCGAGTACTTTCGCCTGGGCGATTTTGCCAGGGCCTTGCAGGAATTTGACAGCACGTACGATGCATCGTCGGTGATGGTGGCTTACGGGCCCCGCCTCGCAAGGTACCGTGTGCTCTGTTTGAAAGAGCTTCGCCGTTATGCAGATGCGCTGAGGGCTATAGATGACGGCCTGTGCGCCTACCCGGATTTCACGGACCTCCACTTCTTGAGGGGGCTCATCCTCCAGGAACTCGGAAAGCCTGAGCTCGCAGCAGACGCTTTCCATGCATGTCTTGAGCTGGGAGAGCCGCCTGTAAATTACAACCCCTATGACGGCGTGGGTACCTACCGCGCGAGTTGCGGCCTGGGCCACGCGCTCGAGCAGGCGGGAAAGCCGCTCGAAGCCGCAGATGCGTATCTTCGCGCCATCCAGCAGAACAAAGAGTTCGCCGACATCCTTCCTCACGTTATAGAGCTTCTGAAGCCAAGCATGACGCCGGACGAGATGAACGCCTACCTCGCCTCCAGGCTTGGAGAGGCGCCTCGCAGAGCCGCGGGCACGGCGCAGTAACCATGTCTTTCGCTAAGACATACCATGGTTTGAGAGTAGATGCGGACATGGTAGCCTGCGGTCCGCAGGGTTTCGGACCGGGTGCGCAGCTATCCCTAAAAGGCGCCCGGACGTGCCCTGGTAAACCCCTCTGGGCAAGAAAGGAAGTGAAGTAGATGCCGAACAACGTCGTATTCACAACTCAAGCGCAAGACATGAAGGTCAAGATATACGGCGAGACATCGGGCGGTGCCATACAAGCGCTGCAGGTAGACTCTACTGGAAAGCTATCGATTACAGCCACGAACCTGGATATCAGAGCCCTAACCAGCGCCGACGTGGTAACAGTAACCGCCACGGACTTCGATATCAGGCCATTGACTAGCGCTGACGTGGTAACGGTCACAGCCACAGACTTCGATATCAGGCCCTTAACCAGTGCCGACGTAGTAACGGTGACGGCTACCGATTTCGATATTAGGCCCCTAACCAGCTCTGATGTGGTAACCGTCACTGCCACAGACTTCGACATTCGCTCTCTCACTGCCGCCAGTGACACCATTTCTATCGGCGGTCACGCATTTAGCGACGTGAGCCAGGCCGGAATATCCGTGACGTTGACCTCGTATACCCGGGCTACAAGCCGTGATGTCTCTGACAAGACGATGGTAACCTTTGCAGTGAAGAATACGGGTTCATGCGATGTGATCGCAAAACTGCAGATCAGCCCGGATAATACGAGCTGGACCGACGACTCCGCAGAGGTCACCATCACGGCAGACCAGCTGCAGACGTTTGTGACAAAAACCTACCTCAGGTATGCCACAATAGCATATCGCGCTTCGGCCTCTGCAAGTACCATAGACATCTGGTACCAGGCTCAACTGTAAAGGTTTCTCGATGGGGAGGGGAAGTGCGCTTCCCCTCCCTCTCAGGAATGACGTGGTGTTGACCTACATGTTGCTGCACTGCCTTAACCGGTCAACACCGCAGGCGCACACATCAGTGGTTCTGCACTATTATATCTGTGTAATCCTTGACGCTCGTAAGGCGGTGCGCTGAGAGCAACGACAGTACTACTGACCTACTGACAACGGGGGTTGGCGCGGAATGATCACGAACCCACGCCCTGTATACAGGTGGGGAACTGGTGTCCACCCATGCCATAGGCAGGATGCGCAAAGTGGGTACACATATAGCGACGGACTAAGAGGTGGCTACGACAGGTTCAGCAAGGATGGCTTTTGTCAGGGCGGTGGCAACGTCACGTACGGCCAGCACGCTGGCAACGCCTGTCAAAACGCCTGTAAAGACGCTGCCCGGGGTCACCAGCCCGATCACAACTTCACGACCAAGCGCGGCCGGGAGGATGGGGGCGAGAATGCAGGCGGCCAACTGTACGATGGCGGTTCGACTGACGGGCAATCCGAACATGCTTACCACTACTCTGAATCATACAAGCCCAGCGCGTATAGTGGAAATGGTGAGAACCGCCGCACGGGCAAGCAGCATTCGTCAGCCGGTGCCATCCAAACCGGGCCTCAGTGCATCCGAGCGAAGGTGCGTGAGATCGTGGCGGAGGCCGTTGCTGATGTGATAGTTACTAGAAGGTTTGCCTTCCCGGCTGGAGTCAGCCGAGTTGACCGGGAAGTGCTTGAGCCCGGAGTTGTAGAAACGAGACTCTATGACGGGATAGTTGTGCTGGATGGCACTATGAAATCCATGATATACTTCGTGTCTGCGTCAGGGGCGGTCATCCAGCAGACGGTCGACGTGCCCTTCACCGCCTCATGCAGTATTCCTGAAGCACGCCCCGGGCTTGCAGTGGAATTGGAGAAACCCAAAACCGGATACACTTTCAAACAGATTTCATCCTCGCAAAACGATACCGTGTTCGACAACGAGATTTTCATGAGAATTCCCGTGCTTCTTGTGAAGGACGCTACGGTCACCTTGCCCATAGTTGTGTGACCCTCCGCTACTCTCTGGAATCCATTGGCCAGCGTAGGCTACGACTACTGTCAAGAAAACTGTCATTCAGGTGTGTCGCCCTATCTAACGGGGGATATTCCAGGCTACTGGCTCTTCTGGTTCTCCTGCTCACT